>JAAYHU010000028.1 GCA_012735245.1 Tissierellia bacterium | reverse complement strand
TTTAGTCCCCCTTAACGATAATATATTTTTTAATTGGCAGTCCATCCACCATCTATGGTCAATGTTGAACCTGTAATATGGGCTCCTGCATCTGAACATAAAAACTTAGCCACCTCTGCAATAGTTGAAGGGTCGATTAGTTTTTTTACAGCAGCTTTCTGCAGCATAATTTTTTCTACAACCTCTTCCTTAGATATACTGTGGGATTTAGCTTGAGCATCTACTTGGTTGTCTACTAAAGGAGTCTTAACATAAGCTGGACAAATTGAGTTTACAGTTATACCATAGGGTCCGCCTTCTAAGGCAGCAGTTTTTGTTAAACCAGATAAGCCATGTTTTGCTGAAACATATGCTACCTTATATTCAGATGCTACTAGCCCATGAATAGAGTTCAAATTAATTATTCTTCCCCAGCCTTGTTCCTTCATAGAGTTCCATACATATTTTGTAAGTAAAAACGGTGCTGTTAACATTAATGAAATCATAAAGTCCCATTTGTCTTCTGGAAAATCTTCAATAGGTGCTACTGTTTGGATCCCTGCAACATTTACTAAGATGTCTACCTTTGAATACTTTTTTAATGTAAAATCTACTAAGGCTTTGCAATCTTCTCTTTTGCTTAAGTCAGTTTTTAAAAAACTTCCTCCTATCCTTTCAGACTCTTGTTTTAGTTTTTCCTCGTTGATATCTGCCATAACGACCCTTGCTCCATCTTTAGCAAAGGATTCTGCAATGGCTAATCCTATACCGCTGGCTGCACCTGTTACAATACATACCTTGTCCTTTAGCATCTACTCAACCTCCTAAAGTAAAATTTTTCGACCATTAATATAGCAACTTCCATGCCATAATTTTGAAATAGCTAAATCTAGCCATTTAATCATAATTTCACAAAAAAAATAAGTATATCTCTCAAGATATACTTATTTTTTATTTAAATTGTGTAAGGTTTAACTTACACTAGGTTAATTTAAATATATTAAGTGTACGGTTTTGTTTACATAAGATAAATAATCTCATTTTTTTCTGTAAAGTTTTCAGAGTATTCTGGTAATTGTTATTTTTTTATCATTAATTTTTTGACATTAAATATCTATATTATATTTCATTATCTTTTCATAAAGGCTTGTCCTGCTAATTTTCAACATATTAGCCGCCAAGGTTTTATTCCCCTTGGCAATTATTAGGCTATCTATTATAGTTTGTTTTTCCACTTCTTCTAAAATAGATTTTAAACTGTCAATTTCCCTATATCTGGTAATTCCCGTTATTTTAGATGGCAAGTGTTGTGGCCTAATGACAAGATCCCCATCTAAAAAGTTTATTGCCCTTTCAAGGATATTTTCCAGCTCTCTTACATTACCAGGCCAATCATATTTCATAAAGTAATCTATAACTTCAGGTGAAACTCCTTCTATATTGCTACCTATTTTATTATTAATTTTCTTAATAAAATGATATACTAGCTCTTCTATGTCCTCTTTTCTTTCCCTTAAAGGAGGTAATACTATATACAATACATTTAATCTATAATATAGATCTTCTCTGAAATTACCATTCTTGCATTCATGCAATAAATCTTTATTTGTAGCACTTATAATACGTACATCAATATCTATTATATCTTTTCCTCCTACACGAATTATTTGGTTTTCTTGAAGGACTCTCAAAAGCTTTGCTTGCATATGTAGAGGCATATCCCCTATTTCGTCTAAAAATAAAGTTCCACCACTAGCTAATTCAAACTTTCCTATTTGACCATTTTTAAGGGCACCAGTAAATGCTCCTCCTTCATAACCAAACAATTCACTTTCAATTAATTCGCTTGGAATCGCAGCGCAATTAATTGAAACTAAACTCTCATTTCGTCTACTACTCGCATTATGTATAGATTGTACTAGCAGCTCTTTTCCTGTACCACTTTCCCCATATATCAATACATTAGATGAGCTACGGGCAGCAATTTTTGCTAATCTGATACTTTCCTTTATCTTTTCACTACTTCCAATAATATCATCAAAGGTAAATTTCCCATAGTTTCCAACTAATTTTCTCATCATCTTGTGAACCCTAGTAATTTTTCTGAAGTTGTCAATGGCTCCTATAATATTGCCCTCATCATCTCGAATTGGCTCTGCAGTCTTAATAAAATGATATTTAAGTCCATTTTTATTATTAGTCATAATAAACTCTTTATCTACATAGCCTTTTCCAGTTTTTAAAACATTTAATATTACAGGTTCAAAATCTACTAACTCTTCTATTGGTCTACCTATAGAAGATTCCCTATCTATTCCTAAAATATCAGCTCCAGTTTGATTGATATATGTTAATATTCCTTTATTGTCTATTGTTAAGAATCCATCTGGAATACATTCAGCTATGGCACTTTGATATTTTGTCCTTAGTATAATTTCTGCCTTAGCCTTTTCCAGTACAATTTTATTTTCTATTGCCCTTGCAGCTGCTACTACCATTCCAAGGGTATGGGAATGACTATTCCAATCATATCCTCTTACACTTAATACACCTATTAGTTTTCCGTCCTCTTTTATAGGTGCTGATGAACAGGTCCAATTTTTAAATACTTTACAATAATGTTCCTTACCTGATATTTGAATAGGCCTTCCCTCAAATATACAAGTGCTTACAGCTGTATTACCTACGTATTCTTCTTTCCAAATACATCCCTTTCTAAGGTTATCTTTGTCCTCAGAATCTTCAACTATTTCCTTATCTCCTAAAACTTCTAAAATGCATGCATTGGCATCAGTTAATACTACAGCAAATCCTGAACCTTTTACAAAGGAATATAGATCCTCCATAAACGGTTTTGAGAAGCTTATTAATTGAGAGTTTTTCTTCAAAACTTCATCTAATTCTTTTTGGCTTAAGCGCATAGCAGTCTTTCTTTCATTGGGATTAACGCCTTTTTCTATGCATCTCTCCCAACCTCTTAAAATATAATCTTTTTTGGCAGCAATAGATTTTCATTTTTTAGATTTTCTAATTCTTCTAATATACTTTTTTCATACTCTCTATCTTTTAAAACTAACATCATTGCACCCCCTTATCATTTGCAAGATTACACTTAATTATATCATTTTGTATTTTTCTATGCTTCTTAAGACCAGTTGAGCCATTTTTTTATTCCCATCTACTGTTGGATGAACACCATCGATATATAAGCTTTCTTTTCCCATCATTAGAGCAGGGTCATAAAATTCATAAAAAAAGTCTATTGTTTCGAAATTAATTAAACTGCTAAAACCTAATATCCATTCCCTAAACAATAAAAGTTCCCTATTAACCCTTTGAAAATCATCAGCTAGATTAAAATATTCCTTTGCAATATGAGGTACTATAGGTATGCTTATACCAACAATAAGAATAATGTTATAGTGGTAAGCCTGATAAATCATAGTAGCTATATTAGAGTATATTATTGACCTTTCCAGCTGAAAAACTAAATCATTTGTTCCGCCCATCAATATAAGGTGAGTTGGTTGCTCATCTATTACATCAGCTCTAAATCTCGATAACATTCCAGCAGTTGTGTCTCCACAAATGCCTTTATTTAGGACCTTAATATTTAGTTCCTTTTCTACTATTCTAGGCCAAGTATTTTCTCTAGTCATTTTAAAACCAAAAGTTAAACTATCGCCTAGGCAGACAATTTTCAATTTGCTTCTCTCCTATCCTTATTTGTAATCTTTTTTCACACCCCCAACAAAAATTTTCTATATCCATTATTGTTGGATTAAAGCGGACTATCTTCACTTATGTACAGATTTATTTTACTTTGTGTTTATCTGGATAATTACTATAAGATTGTTAAGATTTCTCTCTATTTTTTTAAAAATTATAACAAATTATGGGACATTAATCAATAAATAGGATTTAGTAAACAAGATTTGAGTTGAGAAACTAAGATAAAAAAAGAAGACCCTACTACGAACCAACGTAGTAGAGCCTTCTATTAATTTAATTTTTTTTAATTTATAGGTCTGGCAACGTGCTACTCTCCCAGGGCGTCTCCACCCTAGTACCATCGCCGCTGAGATGCTTAACTTCTGTGTTCGGTATGGGTACAG
>JAAYHU010000027.1 GCA_012735245.1 Tissierellia bacterium | reverse complement strand
TTCTTCATTATTTATATATCTTTTCATATTTTCATATGCAATTTCAAATCTTCTTCTACTAATCATCTCTGAGCCCCAGGAGTTGTGGGGAGATATGATTACGTTTTCCATATCCCACAAGGGACTATCTTCTGGAAGAGGCTCTGTTTCAAACACATCAAGGGCTGCCTTTTTTATTTTACCTGATTTTAGATTTTCGATCAGGGCTTTTTCATCGATTATGCTGCCACGGGCAATATTAATTAAATAAGTTCCATCCTTCATATGAGAAAAAACTTCTTCATTTATCAGGTGATGGGTTTCTTCAGTATAAGGAGTAGTGATTACGAAAAAGTCACATTGGGAGATTTCTTGATTGATTTTATCTATTGGATAAGATTGGTGAAAATGCTCTGCATTCCTGCCAGTTCTATTAAATCCTACAATCTTTACGCCAAAAGCTTGCAACCTTTTAGCAGCTTCCTGAGCTATAGATCCAGTTCCCAAGAAGCCTACAATCTTACCATATATTTCCAGAAGTGAAGTATCCATTTTCCAAATCTTTTCTTCCTGTTTTTTATAGAAGTCTCTGCTGTTTTTTATCATTTCTAACGCCTTCAAAACTATCCATTCAGCTATAGGTATACTGTATACTCCCCTGCTGTTTGTAAGTACAATATTTTTTTTCAATACCTTTTCAACTGGAACCTGATTAATACCTGCAGTTAACAATTGTATCCATTTAAGCTTAGGGAACAGGTCAATATCTAATTTCTTAAAAGGATCAAAACATACCAGTACCTCGGCGTCCTTCATATCCTCAGAAAAGGAAAAATCTCTTTCGTCATTAAATATTATCTCGTAACCAAGGTCTTCAAGAAGCTTCATTTCTTCATCTTTGTATTTAAAAGTTATTAGTGCCTTCAATATTATACCTCCTTACTTAGAACTTTAATAGTATAATACCCACTTGCCTATTAATATGCAACAGAAATTAGCAGAATTAAAAATTAATAAACATTAATATTAAAAATTCAAGAACAAACAGCTGCAACACAAAAGATGGATGGCAACCTAATAGTCTGGTGTAAATGGCCAGAATATTTTATTTATTAATATCTTATGGTAATATATATTTATATTTTGAGGATATTTAATTAAAATTAATAGGTTTTTCTATAAAAAATCATAAATCTATTTATAAGGGGGATTTTTGAGTTGCCAAAAAGGAAATTACCTATGACAAGGAAACAAAAAATTAGAATTACTGTAATCATTATTTCTTTAATTCTAGCTATATTTGGCATAGAACGAATTTACAATATGCAAGATGAATTCCAGGTAACTGCCTTAGATGCCTCAGCCTATGGAATATTAGATGCTAGGTTGACAGACAGGGAAAAGTTAGATGACTTTGAATACTTATGTAGTGTATTAGAAGAAAATTATCCCTTTTTTAAGGTTAATGAGAGATTGAATAATATAGACTGGTTAGGGAATAAGGGAAAATACAAAAGAATTATTAAAAACACTAATAATGATGCGGAATTTCTTGTAGCCTTAGCTCGAATCTTAGGAGACTTAAACAACTGGCATGTAAATGTAGTTAGTGGATATGGCTATAAAAGTTTTTATAAAAGCTATTACGAGTTTTTTTCTAACCATGATAATCCATATAGATATATGTCTAGATACAGGGTTTTTTCTAATCCATTTGTATGGGCCAGATATAATTTTGATGGAATAGTAGAAGAATTAGATAATATAGACCATTTATATAGTGATACTCAATTGGAAACAAAAATATTAATCCATAATGAAGTTGCCTATATTAAATTTAAAAGTATGGGTGGTTTTGATGTTGCAAAGGAAGATAGTATTAAAATAAAGGACTTTTTGAGGCAAGTTCAGGATTATGAGAAACTAATTATCGATATAAGAGGTAATGGCGGTGGATATGATTCTTATTGGAATTATATAGTTTCCTTATTAACCAATAAAACATTAAGTCAAAATTACTATGCTTTTTTTAAGGATAGCCATATTAATAAATATAAATATAGTCCATACTTAGTAGAGGATTCAAAATCAATTAATTTGTTAGATGAAAATATTTTGGCTCAATTTCCAGAGGAAATAAAAACTGATTTTGATTATTACAAAATATATAGGATTACCATAAATCCCCTATCAGTAAACACTAATTCCTCAGACTATATAGATTTTAAAGGAAAGATTTATCTATTAGTTGACAGGAATGTATTTTCATCGGCTGAAAAGTTTGCTTCCTTTGCTAAGGATACTGGTTTTGCAACATTAGTTGGAGAGACTACAGGTGGAGATAGGGTCTTTGAAGAAATTCCTCTAATCTACTTGCCAAATAGTAAGTTTGTAATTAGATTTAGTAGAGAGCTTGGATTAAATTCAGATGGAACAATAAACATGGAGACGAGAACCAGGCCCCATATTGAAGTAGATCCAACTCCCCATGAAGATTTTACTAAGGATAAATGTATCCAGGCAGTTATAAATGATTCTAACTGAAGATAAAAACATATGCTTAGGGTTTTCTTCTAGTGTAGATAATCCTAAGCTTTTTTATTTATTTTTAAAACCATAGTTACATACATATATCTTTTTTGTATACTTTTCAAATTTGTGCCAATAATAAATGAAGTAATGTGAATTATTAGGAGGGAAATATGATAGTAGGCATACCTAAGGGACTTTTGTATTATAAATACTACCCTTTTTTTACGACTTTTTTTCAGGAACTTGGTTCAGAATTAGTCATATCACCTGATACCAATAAGGATATCTTAGATGAAGGTGTCAAATACTGTGTAGACGATGCATGCCTTCCTGTGAAAGTCTTCCATGGCCATGTGGCATATTTGAAGGACAAGTGTGATATTATCCTCATTCCCAGGTTCATGCAAGTTAGAAGTAGGGAATATATATGTCCCAAATTTTGTGGACTGCCAGAGATGATAAAAAATTCCATTCCTAAAATGCCTAGGATAATAGATAAGCCTATATATGCCATATCTAGAAGAAAACTCTATCCCTGGGCCAGGGAAATAGGAAGGATAATAACTAAGGACAAGAAGAAAATTAAAAATGCCTTTAATACTGCATTGATTAAACAGGATAAGTTTAAATTAGGTTTCAATGATGATAGTCAACAATTGACTGTAGCAATAGTAGGCCATCCCTATAACATTTTTGATAATTATGTAAATATGAATATAGTAGAAAAGCTTAATAGGCTAGGAGTAGGTGTAGTTACGGAAGAAGTTGTAGAAGATAGCTTAATTGATGAAGAGGTTAAACGCCTATATAAAAGACCTTTTTGGACCTTTGCAAGAAACTCCTATGGTTTTGCATCAAATGTATATAGGGAAAATAAAGTGAATGGAATAATATATATTTCCTCCTTTGCCTGCGGCATAGATTCAGTAGTCATTGAACTCATAAAGGAAAGGATAGGAAACTTCCCTTTTTTAACTCTAAAAATTGATGAACATACTGGTGAAGCAGGCTTAGATACAAGGGTAGAGGCCTTTGTTGATATGCTGGGGAGGGAGATAAAATGAAGATTACTGCTCCACATCTAGGTAATGTATACATAGCTGCAAAAGCCTTATTTGATGGATTGGGGATAGAATATATTATGCCACCACTGAACAATAAAGAAGCCTTGGAGATGGGTTCTTTACATTCACCAGAGGAAATCTGTTTACCCTATAAGATTATGGTGGGAAACTATATCCAAGCAATTGAAAAAGGAGCAGATACAGTTCTACTTCCAGGCAGCTGTGGACCCTGCCGGTTTGGGAAATATGCAGAAATGCAAATGAATCTATTTAAGAGGATGGGTAAAAATATAAACTTTATTGTAATTGATGCACCTGGAGATATAGGTATAAAGGAATTATATAATAGGATAAATCAAATCTCTAGAAATAGTAGAAAAGGAAAGGCTGGCCAGATAAAAGCCCTTTTAAGGGCAGTAAGGGTAATGAATTTAATAGATGAGATAGAGGAAAAGGCCCACTATCTAGCAGGTTATGAAGTAAATAAAGGAGAATGTAAAAAACTTTTAAATAGCTGTAAAAGAGATGCTATGAATACTAATAGTCCAAGGGATATGATTATGGTATTAGAAGAATATAAGAATAGGCTAGATAATGTAAAAATAGACAAGGGAAAAAACCCCATTAAAATAGCAATTATAGGTGAAATATATACTATAATAGAACCATTTTCTAACCTCTACATCGAAGATAAGTTAATGGATTATGGGGTTGCAACTAAGAGAAAGCTTACGCCTAGCTGGTGGGTTAAGGATACATTATTAAAACCAACTAAATTAAATTCCCTTAAGATAAAAAGAAATGCAAAGAAATACCTTTCTCTAGGAGTTGGAGGCCATGGTAGAGAATGTATAGGAGAGGCAGTATTGGCCCAAAAAGAAGGCTTTGATGGCGCTATTCAAATCTTTCCTCTTGGCTGTATGCCAGAAATAGTATCAAAGGTAATATTACCTACTATATCCAAGGAAAAGGACTTTCCTATAATGTCCTTAGTTGTAGATGAAATGACAGGAGAGGCTGGATTTGTAACTAGGGTTGAGGCCTTTATCGACTTGCTTGAAAGGAGAAGGAAAAATGTATTATCTTGGAGTTGATGTGGGATCAGTTAGTACAAATCTCGTATTATTAGATGGCCACATGAAAGTGGTAGAAAAAATATATATAAGAACAAAGGGCAGCCCCATAAAAGCAGTACAGGAAGGCTTTAAGATACTTAAAGATAAATACAATAATGTAAAAATATCAGGGGTGGGTGCAACAGGTAGTGGTAGGCATATAGCCGCCACTTTAATCGGTGCAGATGCAGTTAAAAACGAGATTACTTCCCATGCTGTTGCTGCCTTAGAAATAGATAGGGATGTAAAAACTATTATAGAAATTGGTGGTCAGGATTCAAAAATAATTATAATAAGAAATGGAGTAGTTTCTGACTTTGCAATGAATACAGTCTGTGCTGCAGGTACAGGCTCATTTTTAGATAGGCAAGCTGAAAGGTTGGATATACCTATTGAAGAATTTGGAGATTATGCCCTAAATTCAAATATAGGAGTTAGAATAGCAGGACGGTGTGCAGTTTTTGCAGAATCGGATATGATTCATAAGCAGCAGCTAGGTTATAATAAGGCTGATATTATTCGAGGACTTTGTGATGCCTTAGTTAGAAATTATCTAAATAATGTAGGCAAGGGTAAGGAAATACTGCCAAAGGTTTTTTTCCAAGGAGGAGTTGCAGCGAACAAGGGGATAAAGGCTGCCTTTGAGAGGGCTTTAGGTTTCGAAATAATCGTGCCAAAAGACTATAATGTAATGGGGGCCATAGGAGCGGCTATATTAGGAAAAGAAATGGCAGAAAAAGAAAGAAAAACTAATTTTAAAGGTTTTAACCTTGCTGATAGCAAATTTGAATCCAATAGCTTTGAATGTTCAGGCTGCAGCAATAGGTGTGAGGTTGTAAAATTAATTGAAAACAATCAAGAAATCGGTTGTTTTGGAGATAGGTGTGGCAAATGGAGCAATAGGGTAAAATCAATCCTAATAAAGTAAAAGCCACTTAGGCCTTTACTTTATTTGTTAAAAAGATTTATTATATTTGGATAATATAGAATGATTATTGAAACTATAGCAGAAATCCAAAAAACTATCTTTGTGCCTCTGCTAGAATTGTTTTTTTCTATTAAGCTATAGGAAAGAAACAATAATCCTGCTGTTATCAGGACGAAAATAGGTTTATATTTTGTTATATGAGACATATATGCTAGTCCAATTGTCCCTAAACCTAGGGATCCCAATATTAATCCACCTGTTCAACAAAAGGCTGCACCGAAGGCAGCAAAGATTGATAGAATGCTGAGAATTTTTTCTTTCATAAACAAACCTCCAGGGGGTATAATTACAATATATTTTACCACATTGTTCTAAATTATCAATTAGCATTATCATTTTTTCTTGCCTAAACTTTCACAAGATATGTTTAAAGGAAATAATTAACAGATTTTTTGACAATTTTTTAGAAAAAGGTAAAATGGTGAAAGCCTTGAAATATCAAGGGTTAGATCCAAGGCCAAATTTGATTTGATAAAAAAAGTGCAAAAAAAGTCAAATAAAGTGTTGACAAAATCGCTTTAGCATGCTATGTTAATTTCTAATTATTATAAAGATTGCAATCTTTATAAAATTTAATATTTTTAAAAACTATGATGAAGGGTGAACTATTAGCAAAATCGATTACAGAGAGCTGGCAGAAGGTGAGAGCCAGCATCGATTTAATAGGGAACGATCACTTCGGAGTTATATGGCTGAAACGTATAAGTAAGCCATATCGGTAGGCCCCGTTAAAAGGCCAGGGTTTAGTATTGAACCTAGGGAGGTAATTATCGCGAGATAATTACGAAGTAGAGTGGTAACGCCTAATTGGCCTCTACATGTATTTGCATACATGTAGAGGTTTTTTTAATATCGGCCTATATTAAATCTTTATTATGCAAATCATGATGAATATGGATTTCATTTTCAATAAAAAAATACTGAGGAGTGTGGTGACTGTAATGAAGAAAAAGTTGCTTGGAATTTTATCTTTGGCATTGGTATTGAGTTTGTTAGCTGGATGTACATCAAATTCATCATCTAACAATGGTGATACTATAAGAGTTGGATTAAACTATGAACTATCAGGTGGAGTAGCAACTTATGGTCAAGGTTTAACAGAAGGTATAGAATTAGCCGTTGAAGAAATCAATAAAAGCGGCGGAGTGCTAGGCAAAGAAATAGAATTAGTTAAGATTGACAATAAATCAGAGGATACAGAATCTGCCAATGTTTCCGCAAGGTTAGCAACTAGAGAAAATGTCGTAGCCCTACTTGGACCAGCTACCTCTGGAAACACTAAGGCTGCCATTCCAGCTGCTATGCAAAACAAAATTCCACTAATTACCGGTTCTGCAACAGCAGACGATATAACTGTAGATAGCAATGGAAATGTTAGAGAGTATATTTTTAAAACCTGCTTTAGCGATTCCTTCCAGGGAGTTATAATGGCTGAATTTGCTGTAAATGATTTAGGGGCAAAAAATGCTGCCATCTTAGCAGATAGTACATCTGATTATGCAAAAGGACTTTCAAAGGCCTTTAAAGAGACTATAGAAAAATATGGAGGCAAGATCCTAGTAGAAGAAGCATATCAAGCTAAGGATACAGACTTTAAAGCCGTATTGACAAATATTAAGGGAGCTAACCCAGAAGTTTTATTTGTACCAGGTTATTATGAAGAAGTAGGCCTAATTGTTAGACAAGCCAGGGAGCTAGGATTAGACGTACCGATTTTAGGCGGAGATGGATACGAATCACCTAAATTTGTTGAAATATCAGGAAAGGAAGCAGCAAACAATGTCTATTACTCTAATCACTATTCACCAATGGATGATGCAGAAGAGGTTGTAAAATTTAGAGAAAGCTTTAAGGCAAAATATAATAAGGAGCCAGATGGATTCAATGCTTTAGGCTATGATATGGCATATTTATTAAAGGATGCCATAGAAAGAGCTGGAGAAGCTAGTCCTGAAAAAATAAAAGAAGCCCTTGAAGCAACTAAGGATTTTAAAGGGGTTACAGGAACTATAACTATTGATGAATACCATAACCCGATTAAATCTACAACGATAATCGAATTGATAGATGGGGTTCCAACATTCTTGAAGAAATTAGATCCAAAATAATCAATTAAGGGAATGTCTAAGGAGCTTATAATCCTTATAGGCATTCCCTCCAATAGAAAGGATGTTAATTATGGAGCAAGTATTACAACAATTGATAAATGGAATATCCTTAGGTAGCATTTATGCCTTAATAGCCCTGGGATATACCATGGTATATGGAATAATAAATTTAATAAATTTTGCTCATGGAGATATCTACATGATAGGGGCCTATGTAGGATATGCTGTAACTAGATTTTTAGGCCTAGGCTTTGTCCCAGCCTTGTTAATCTCCATGGCAACTTGTAGTATTTTAGGAATATTGATAGAGAAAGTAGCTTATAAGCCTTTACGAAATGCATCAAGAATTTCTGCCCTTATAACTGCCATAGCAGTATCCTTGTTTTTACAATATACCATGATGTATTTTGTAAAACCAGATACAAGGACTTTTCCAGATGTTTTAAGCAGCAATAAAATAAGCATATTAGGTGGAAAGGCTCTCTTAGATACAAAAAATATCTATATAATTTTAATAACCATTGTTCTTATGTTGCTTCTTCAGTATGTTGTCTTAAAGACGAAAATAGGTAAGGCCATGAGAGCAGTAGCCTTAGACAAAGATGTAGCCCAGCTTATGGGTGTAGATATAAATAGGATAATATCCTTTACCTTTGCAATTGGCTCTGCCTTAGCTGGGGCAGCTGGTGTCTTAGTAGGAGTATATTATAATACAATAAATCCACTAATGGGTACTGTTCCTGGATTAAAGGCTTTTGTGGCCGCAGTCTTGGGAGGAATTGGACTTATACCAGGGGCAGTATTTGGCGGTTTCTTCCTTGGCATGGTAGAGACCTTAGTTTCAGCCTATGGAGGATCCATATTTAAGGATGCAGTTGCATTTGGCATATTGATTATAGTTCTACTAATAAAACCCAGCGGATTATTAGGCAAAACAGTGAAGGAAAAGGTTTAGGAGAGGAGGTTCGCTGATGATGAACAAAGTTAATAAAAAGATTTTACTTGGAGTCATCCTTTTTGCTTTTTATATCTTAGTTCATGTACTGATAAATACAGGTATAATTGATTCCTATTATGAGCTAAACTTAGTTATTATAGGTATAAATATCATTTTAGCAGTTAGCTTAAACTTAATTACAGGATTTACTGGCCAATTTTCCTTGGGACATGCAGCTTTTATGTCTATGGGCGCATATACTTCAGCAATACTAACTGCTAAGTTTAATCAACCTTTCATTTTAGCCTTGTTATTATCAGGCGTTGTGGCATCTGTTGCTGGTATTTTGATTGGAATCCCTACTTTAAGGCTTAAGGGAGATTATTTGGCCATAGCAACCTTAGGTTTTGGTGAAATTGTAAGGGTTATAGCCATAAATACAGATTATATTGGGGGTGCCATAGGCTTTAACGATATACCACGATACACCAATTGGACCTGGATATTTGCTTCTGTCCTAGTCACAATATTGTTGATAAAGAGGTTTTTAAACTCCTATCATGGCAGGGCCTGTATAGCCATTAGGGAAGACGAAATAGCTGCTGAGTCCATGGGAGTTAATACTACTTATTACAAAGTATTGGCCTTTGCCATTGGAGCTTTTTTTGCAGGTACAGCAGGGTCCTTATATGCTAATTACTTTTATTTCATAAAACCTGATTCCTTTGGCTTTATGAAATCTATAGATATACTAGTAATAGTTGTTTTTGGAGGCATAGGTAGTATTTTAGGCTCAGTAATTGGTGCAATTTCACTATCGATTATTTCACTATTCCTACAAGGAATACCTGAATTGAGGATGGTTATTTATTCAGTAATATTGTTTGTAATAATGGTCTATAGGCACAAAGGTATATTAGGTAAAAGGGAGTTTAAGATATTTAAAAGTAGAAAGAAAAACAGAAAGAAGGTAGAATTTAATGTGGGTGCTATCAGTAAATAGTCTATCAAAGAACTTTGGCGGAATTAAGGCTATTAGAAATATTAATGTAAATATAGAAAAGGGAAATATAATCGGTTTAATTGGCCCCAATGGAGCAGGAAAGACTACTTTCTTCAACCTCCTAACGGGAATATACAGTCCTACATCGGGTGAAATAACCTATAATTTAGATTCTAAGATTAGGACTAAGGATTTAAAACCTCATAAAATTGTTCATTATGGAATTGCTAGGACCTTTCAAAATATAAGGTTATTTAAAGATATGACTGTCCTTGATAATATTCTCATTGGATTTCACAATAGATTTAAATATGGTATAGGTTCTGCCTTCCTTAGGCTGCCCTCTTATTACAAAGCTGAAGCCAATGCCTATGAAAATGCATTGGAATTATTGGAAAAATTTAATTTATTGGATAAAAAGGATGAACTGGCAAAAAACTTGCCCTATGGTGATCAAAGAAAACTAGAAATTGCAAGGGCTTTAGCAGCAAAACCAAAGCTCCTTCTTTTAGATGAACCAGCGGCTGGGATGAACCCCATTGAGACAAAAGAATTGAGGGAATTAATCAATTGGATAAGGGAAGCCTTTGATTTAACCATAATTTTAATTGAACACGATATGTCCTTAGTAATGAATATCTGTGATGAAGTATTAGTATTTGATTATGGAAATTTAGTGGCCCAAGGTACTCCAGAAGAAATACAAAATGACGAAAGGGTTATAAAGGCATATCTAGGAGAGGAGGTTGAGGAATGTTAGAACTTTCCAATGTAAATGTATACTATGGACCAATCCATGCAGTAAAAAATATAAGCTTAAAGATAGAAGAAGGGGAAATAGTGACCTTAATAGGTGCCAATGGAGCTGGAAAAAGTACTACTTTGAAATCCATATCTGGCTTAGAAAAATGTGAAGCTGGGGAAATAAAGTTTAGAGGAGAAAATATCCATTCCTTAACTCCTACAAATATAGTAAAATTAGGCATATCCTATGTTCCAGAAGGCAGGAGAATATTTTCTAAAATGACAGTTATGGAAAATCTTGAAATGGGTGCCTATACTAGAAAGGATAAAAAAGGAGTAAAGGAGGATTTTGAAAAAATATTTTCCCTATTTCCAAGGTTGAAGGAAAGAAAAGAACAAATAGCTGGAACCTTGTCTGGTGGAGAACAACAGATGCTAGCCATAGGTAGGGGCTTGATGTCTAGGCCGCAACTATTATTACTTGATGAACCTTCCATGGGGCTTGCTCCTATTATTGTAAAGGAAATATTCTCGATTATAGAAAACATAAATAAGGAAGGTATATCCATATTGTTAGTTGAACAAAATGCCAATATGGCACTTAAGGTATCTGACAGAGCATATATCATAAGAAATGGTGAAATAGAATTGGAAGGCAAAAGTAAAGAGATGTTGGAAGATGAAAGGGTTAAAAAGGCCTACCTTGAAGGTTAAAAAAGACTACCATATGCATAATGGTAGCTTTTTGTTAAAAGTCTTCTTTAAATAGTTTTTCTATTGTATTTGTATCTTCAGTAAAATTCAGAGGCCTTACTGCTGGACCTTCTAGGATTTGTCCCTTATGGGAAAACCTTGAGCCATGACAAGGACAGTCCCAAGATTTTTCTGCATTATTCCAATTCAATTCACATCCCATATGGGTGCAGGTTGTATTGACAAAATGGACTTTTCCCCTATCATCCTTGTAGGCTCCAACCCTATTGCCATCTATCTCTACAACTTGAGCTTCTCCATTTTGAATATCTATTTCCTTATCTAGGGATTCAAATTTCCCTTTTATTAGGTGTTTAGCTACATCAGCATTTACAGTAATAAATTTTTTTCGTAGAGGCAGCAATAGTTTTTCTAGATGGATTATAAACATCTTGCCAAGGGCTATTGCCTTTCAGTATTAAATCTTTAAGGATTATAGAAGCAACAGTACTATTGGTCATACCCCATTTTTGAAATCCTGTAGCAACTAATAGATTAGGGGTATTGGCTGTATAGTATCCAATATAGGGCAAATCATCCAGGGTCATACAATCTTGAGTAGACCACCTATAGGGAATATCCTCTATGGTAAAGATATCCTTGGCAAAATCTATTAAAGCATTATAATGCTTATTCATATCTTCTCCTTGTCCTGTTTTATGTTCATCACCTACTACAAGTATTAGTTCTCCTGAAGGGGTATTGACATATCTTAATGAGCGGGCAGGTTCCTCTGCATTGATGTACATTCCTCCAGGATATTTTTCTTTAGCTTTTATGGCTATAATATAAGCCCTGGAAGCATAAATTCTAGAAAAATACAATCCATGTTTGTTATAAAAGGGGTAGTGGGAAGAGATGATTACTTTTTCAGCCCTTATCTTTTTACCATTATTAGTCGTTAATATATAATTATTATTCTCTTCTTCAACATCTATAATTCTAGTCTTTTCATATATATTAACTCCCTTTTCACTGATTATCTTAGCCAAAGAAGTTAAATATTTTAGGGGATGAAATTGGGATTGATTATCAAACCTAAGTGCCCCCTTAATTGCAATTGGAAAGGGTATGTCTTCAACAAAGGAAGCTTCAATACCTAGACTAGTTGCAGCTTTAACTTCGTCATGAATTTTTTGTAAATTTTTTTCCTCTTGGGCATATACATATGAAGATTGTGTAGTATAGTCACATTCTATATTATTTTCTTCAACAATTCTTTTAATCTCATGAATTGCTATTTCGTTGGCGCTGGCATATTGTTGGGCCAGTTCTTCACCTAATTGTTCTCTAATCTTGCTATAAATAATATTATGTTGAGATGTAATTTTAGCAGTTGTATAACCTGATGCTCCATGGCCAATATTATTTGCTTCGAATATGGCAATATTCAAATTTTCTTTAGACAATTGATAGGCAATTTGTATGCCTGCTAAGCCTCCTCCTATTATGGCAATATCAATTTTAATATTGTCCTCTAAACTAGGATATGTAGATGGGGTTATAGAATCAATCCAATAGGATATAGGTAAATTGTCAAAAACTTTTTTTCTGCTAAAAGTCATAGTATTCCTCCTTTAATATATAATTCTATTTTTTGCCAGAGGAATATAAAATATACAAATAGGTCAAGGATAATTTTTTGAAAAAGGAGCAAAAGTCTAAGTTTGCTCCTTTTAAAGTAGGTTAAAAAATCTTATTAAGTTTACCACAAGAAAGCATACTGCAAATCCAGCTAAGGTGGGTGTCAAAAAGGATACTATGGTCCATTTAAGACTTTGGGTTTCCTTTCTTATGGTTAGGCAAGTGGTGGCACAGGGCCAATGCATTAAAGAAAACAGCATAACAGATATTGCTGTGACCCAGGTCCAACCATTGGCTACTAAGAAATCTTTTAATTCAGCTAAGCTGTTTAATTCTGTAAGAGAACCTGTAGCCATATAGCTCATTAAAAGGATTGGAATAACTATTTCATTAGCAGGAAATCCCAGTATAAATGCTAACAATATATAGCCATCTAAGCCAATTAACTTAGCTAGGGGATTAAGTAAATTGGCCGTGAAAGTCAATATATTAGAATCTCTAATATAAACATTTGCCATGATCCATATGATAAGGCCTGCAGGTATGGCAACAACAACAGCACGACCTAGGACAAATAGGGTCCTATCAAAGATTGATCTAATGATTATTCTTCCCACTTGAGGCTTCCTATAAGGGGGCAGTTCCAATGTAAAATTGGAGGGCAGGCCTCTTAAAATAGTCTTTGAAAGTATTTTTGATATTAATAATGTCATAAAAATACCTAGGACTATAACAGTTGTTACGATTAAAGTTAATATTACAGGCTGGAAGCTACCTTTTACAATGCCAGCAAAAAACATGGAAGTAACAGCAATCAATATGGGAAATCTTCCATTACAGGGTACAAAATTATTAGTTATTACAGCTATTAGCCTTTCCCTAGGGGAATCGATTATTCTACAACCTATTATGCCTGCTGCATTGCAGCCAAATCCCATACACATGGTTAGGGCCTGCTTGCCACAGGCATAGGATTTTTTGAAGAAATTATCTAAGTTAAAAGCAACCCTTGGTAGGTATCCTAAGTCTTCCAATAGAGTAAATAAGGGAAAAAATATGGCCATAGGCGGTAACATTACAGAAACAACCCAGGCTAGGGTTCGAAATATGCCTAGTACCAGGACATCATGTAGCCAAGAAGGTGCATTTATCCATTGAAAAAATAAGGATAAAGAGTCTTCCAAAATTGTGAATCCCTTAGCCAGGATTTCAGATGGAATATTGGCCCCACTAATAGTTATCCAAAAGATTACCATTAGGAGAAAAGCCATAATAGGGAAACCAAATTTTTTAGAAGTAAGGTAATTATCAATTTTTCTATCGAAATCATCATAATCTTTATTGTTTATAGTTACGACTTTTTTGCTAATCCTTTCAGATATATTAACTAGAGTACTGACAGTTATATCCCTAAAACTATCAGAATCAATTCCAGTAGTTTTCAAAAAATCTCTAGCCCTTTTTACTTCATTTATGATGGTATTTTCTTTACTTAGGTCGAAACCCAGGTATTTATCTATGGAGTTTAATAACTTCATGTCTCCTTCTAGCAGTTTTATGGAAGTCCATCGTGGATTTAATTTGCTTGGAATCATAGTTTTAACCTTTTCCTCCACCATAGAAATAGCCTCTTCTATTTCTTTTGTATACTTGATGTTTATGGGAGTTAATTCCACTTCATTGCAGCAAAGCTTGTAAATTTCATCCATTAAACTTGAAAGGCCTATGGACTTAGTTGCACTAGTTCCTACTACAGGTATTCCAAGTTCCTCTGAAAGCTTTTCTAAGTCAATATTGATATTTTTTCTCTTGGCTTCATCTATAAGATTAACGCAGAGGATTACCTTAGAGGTGATTTCTAAAGTTTGTAATACCAGATTTAAATTCCTTTCAAGGCAAGTAGCATCTATTACGATAACTGTAGCATGAGGTTCGGCGAAGCAAATAAAATCTCTAGCTACTTCTTCTTCAACTGAATTGGCCATTAAAGAATATGTTCCAGGCAAATCGACTAAGATAAAATTACAGTTTTTATAATTGTATGCTCCAAAAGCATTTGTAACTGTTTTACCAGGCCAATTTCCTGTGTGCTGGTTTAAGCCTGTTAGCTTATTGAAGACTGTAGATTTGCCAACATTTGGGTTTCCCCCTAAGGCTATTATCTTATCTTCAGGTGAAGTTCTTTCTATTTTAAGTTCATCTTGTAGTATGTTTAATCCCGTAGCTGTCTTAGATAAACCCATTATTTCTCCTCCAAATTAAATTTTTCTATTAATATCATAGATGCAACTTCAGATCTAAGGGCAATTACAGCTCCTCTGATTAAATAGGCTACAGGATCGCCTAGGGGACTCTTGTGTAGGACTTCAACCACAGTGTTATTGATCAGGCCTAAATCCATTAGCCTCCTACGGATTAGGCCCTTAGATGTAAGTTTTTTTACTACTGCTTTTTCACCTACTGATAAGGAACTTAAAGGAATGTAATTGTCTTTCATATATTAACCTCCTTCAAAATTTAGCCTAGGGAAACATCTATAATTAAAATATGATAAATAGTTTCTAAGGGTTACACATATATATAGAATAAAAGATAGGTGGTGAATGTATGAACAATTCTTTTAAGACGGTACGAGGGTATGAATTAAAAAGGTATAGTGAAAATCCACTTACTCCATCCTTAGAAGATTATTTAGAAATGATATATAGACATTGTAAAGATAATACCTATATTAGAATAAAGACTTTATCCAACCTATTAAATGTGAAAGCTTCTTCAGCCTCTAAAATGACAAAAAAACTTAGGCAATTAGGCTTAGTAGATTTTGAAAAGTATGGAATAATTAAACTTACAGAAATGGGTAAGGAGAAAGGCAAATTTTTATTAGATAGGCACAATATTATAGAAAATTTTCTTAGATTCATAGGATGTCAAGAAAAGGCCTTGATGCAAACTGAATTAATAGAACACCATATTACTCCTAGTACAGTCAAAAATATAGAAATACTATGTAACTTTTTTAATGATAATAAAGACATTTTAGATAGGTATTTAAAATATAGAGAAAACCATTAAGCTTATCCAAAAAAGTTTGGTTCTTTCACTAAGTCTGAAGGGATGGCTTTTTGCAATATGGTAAAGTGAATGTTACCTTTACCATTTAGCTGGCAAGGGAATTGTGCTCCACATTCCTTACATTCGACATATTCTTTACTATTTAATAATTCCCTATTATCAAATAGGAAAGGCAAAGCCTCATCTTCTTTACTCCATTCCTCAGTTAAGGGAGTATCTAATTTATAAGTATATAGATAGGTTGCCATTCTTTTTATCTCGAAATGTACTCCATTACATTTAGGGCATATTAAAGATTTATCTATATCCATTTTTACATTCCTTTCCCTTATATTTCAAATAGAATCAATTCTATTATTTCCCAATTTCCTATTATTATGAATAAAAGATTTTTAAGCAAATTATTACAAAAATGTAAAAAACTCAACTTAATTTATCAATTAAAAAAGGTGTATAGTAGTATTAAGTAAAGTAATAATCTTTTAATATATAGGTTTGAAAGGAGCATAATATGTCAAAATGCAACAGCTGTCCAGCTAAAAACAATTGTTCAAAGGCTCAAGAAGGATGCACAATTATAAACAATCCTTTAAATAGTATTAATAGGGTTATTGGGGTAATGAGCGGTAAAGGAGGAGTAGGAAAATCTACTATTTCAACCCTTATAGCTGAAGGATTAAGGAGTGAAGGTTATAGAGTAGGAATAATGGATGCAGATATTACTGGACCAAGTATTCCAAGATTACTGGGTTTAAAGGATGTACAGGTAGTATCTAAAAACGGCCTTATACAACCTGCATTGACAGATAATGGTATTAAGGTAATGTCCTTTAATCTCCTAATGGAAGATGAGAATCAGCCAGTTATATGGAGGGGCCCCATAGTTTCTTCAGCAGTTAAACAATTTTGGACAGATGTATATTGGGGAGATTTAGATTATCTAGTTATAGACATGCCACCGGGAACTGGTGATGTAGCCTTAACAGTAATGGATTCTATACCAATAAATGGCCTAGTAATGGTATCTGTACCTCAAGATATGGTTTCAATGATAGTAGCTAAGGCTGTAAATATGGCAAAAAAATTGAATATAGATATACTTGGAGTAGTGCAGAATATGAGCTATATCCAATGTCCAAATTGTGATGATAAGATTAGAATGTATGATGGAGAAAATATAGAGAAATTTTTGAAGGAATTAGGACTTGAATTATTAGGCGAATTACCTATGGTAAAGGAAATAAGTAATATATCATTTAAGGGATACCATAGTTCAAAAGAATCAATTGAAAAACTCTTTAATCCTATTTTGAGTAAAATCATTGAAGCCATAGATTAGCAATGAAAAACCCTTAGGAAGCCCTAAGGGTTTTTTTCATTATTAGCATAAAAATCCACTAATAAAGAAAATATAATGTTGACAATATTAATAAGGAGGCTTCCTATGTTGTACAATAATATTAAGGAAAAAAGAATTGTAGAAAATGGAGTCCATAGAGCTGTGTTGGAAATGACTGCCAGTGATTTTAACAAGGTATACGAAAATCAGTATACAGATGAAATTGCTACAGAAATAATAAAAAACCATTTAGAAAGAAGAGGAGATGATGGTAGACCAAGGGATATTGAAATTATACCCTATGAAGATGAGGGAGTAGTTAGGATATATGCCAATATTGATTACCTGGGTAATGATCATACTAGGTATGGAAGACATTAATTTGCCCTTATTGGGCATTTTTATTTGACAAGAGGATTTTATAAGAAGCAGTATAGATTTCTATTTGAAAATCATTAATCAGCTCCTAATTCCATGATTTAAAATTTTTAAATTATATAATATAATATAGTATTAGATTAACCATATTATGGAGGTAATAAATGAGAAAGGTTTCAAGCAATAGGGTATTTGTAAAAAACATGTTAATTATTGCAATTCCAATTGCATTACAGAATTTAATAATTTCTTCGCTAAACATGGTAGATACTTTAATGATATCGGAATTAGGAAAATCTAGTATAGCAGCATTAGGGCTAGCAAACCAGCTATTCTTTTTTTATTCCTTAATCCTATTTGGCATTAATAGCGGAGCATCCATATTTATATCTCAGTATTGGGGTAAGAGGGATAAAGATAATATTAAAAAAGTATTGGGCTTGGCCATAATATCCACTTCTGCTACTGGCATAATATTTACTATAATGGCTTTATTTTTTCCAGAAATTATTATGGGCTTTTTTATCAAAGAAGATATAGTTATAAAACTAGGGTGTGATTATTTAAGAATAGTCTCCCTTTCCTATATAATAACAGGAATAAGTTTTTCCTATAGTATAGCATCCCGTAGCGTAGGACATGCTAAAATGCCAATGCTTGTATCTTTCATTTCATTTATAACCAACACTGTATTCAATTACTTACTCATCTTTGGCCATTTTGGTTTTCCAAGACTTGGAGTAAAGGGAGCTGCATACGGGACTTTAATTGCAAGAATAGTAGAGATTTTATTGATTCTGTATTTTGTATATAAGGATATTGATCCCCTTGCAGCAAATATAAAAGAGTTAAGCTCTTGGCCAAAGGGCTTTATAAAAAGGTATTTTAAAACTACTTACCCTGTTATTCTAAATGAAGCCCTATGGTCCTTAGGGCAAGTAATGTATTCTGTTGCCTATGCCCGTATAGGGGAAGAGGCTACTGCAGCAGTACAGATTGCTGCCACAATCCAAAATATTTTCTTTGTCTTAGTTAGGGGCTTATCCAATGCTTGTACAGTTATGGTAGGCAATAAAATCGGCGAGGGCAAGGAAGGGGAAACCTATGAATATGCAGTACAATTTTTAATTATGTCAACTATTACGGGCTTAATCCTAGGAACTATATTATTCTTAACACCAGATTTGACATTAAAACTATTTAGAAATCTAGATACAGATGTATATAATTTGTCCAGGAATTTAATCATGGTTATGGGCCTATTTTATTTTATAAGAACCTTCAACTCCACTTTAATTGTGGGAGTTCTAAGGGGAGGTGGAGATACAGCCTTCTCTATGTACTTAGAGATGGGGACTGTATGGTTAGTGGGAGTACCATTGGCATTTTTGGGAGCCTTATTATTAAAATTGCCAGTTTATTTTGTTTTTCTATTAGTTTCAGTGGAAGAAGTAGTTAAGGCAGCAATTGGCATTCCTAGGGTAAGGTCTAGAAAGTGGATTAAGAATGTGACTTGATTTGGGAAAGGAGTTGGGTTATTTGTCTAAGTTTAGGAAATCCTTTGAAATATCCTATTATGAAACTGATAAAAATAAGAATTTGAAACCAACATCTTTGTTAAATTTACTAGGCGAAATAGCCGGTGAACATAGTAGTACAATTGTAAAAATTGATAGGTTGGAAGCATTAAACTATGCTTGGATGTTACACAGGTGGAAGGTTAGAATAGATAGGTATCCAAAGGCTAAGGAGAAGATAATAATTGAAACCTGGTCATCTAGTATAGATAGGTTTTACGCCAATAGGGAATTTTTTATATATGATGAAAAGGAAGAAGTAATAGGAAAAGCATCAACCTTTTGGATTTTTGTTGATATTAAGAAGAAAAGGCCCATTAGAATACCTGAGGAGTTGCAATTAGGCTATAAGGAAATTGATGAAAGAGCCTTTGATGAATTTTATGATTTTAAAGAAAAAATAAATATAGTAGATCATCTGGATTTTCATGTTAGGAGATCAGATATCGACTATAATAATCATGTAAATAATACAGTATACTTAGATTGGATGGTAGAAGCAGTTCCAGAGGAAATATACGATAATTATCTATTAAGAGAATTTGAAATCCTATATAAAAAAGAGATAAAATATGGAAATACCATATTATCTGGAATAAATGAGATTAATGTTAACAAGCATAATAAAGTGTTTTTTCATAATATTGTCCATAAAGAAACAGAAGCAAGTCATGCCTTAGGAATAACTATATGGGAAAAATAATATCGCTTATGGTTTAAATCCATAAGCGGTATTGTTAGCCTTCAAAGTCTTCTTTTTCTATTCTGCCTTTTTCATTTAGGGTCATTCTCGTAATCTTAGTTAATTTTGGCACATCATCAATTTTTGAACATTCCAATACTTGATAGACCTTAGAAGTATCTCCAGTCTCCTTAAAAACTTGTCTTAATAACTTCATTATGGAGTAAGGATGTTCTGGTTCCTTCAATGTAACAAAGGAGGTATTGGGCTTTTTCATTGCTTCAAAGATAAGCTTTTCAAAATCTAAGTTATCTAAGCCTGGAATAAGGAAATATTCTGTTTCATTTTCTAAGTCTTCAAATCCTTTAACTTGAACTGATTTGAAACTAGACTTTGCTATTGCCATTAATGCAGCCATCAATGGTCTAATACCTGCAGACCTATGACCTGAAACAATAATGGATTCTTTGTTTTGAATTGCTTCATGAATATAATTTCCTTCTGCCTCAGTCATGAAACCTTGATCTACATATTTTTTAATCATAGTGTGCATAATATCCCTCCAAAAAAAATTATATTGGTATAAGGTTATCTATAACCATTTTCATTATATCAAATACAATATAATTTTACCCAATAAATTATAAATTAAATATAAATATAAAATAAAGGTCCTTATAATATTAAGAAAAATTAAATAAGAAAATATTGAAAAAAAGAAAAAACTTAGAAAAATATAGTTGCAATATCTACAATAGTGTGGTAGTATTAGTATGAAGCTTTAATTCGGAAGTAAATAATTGGCAACACAATAATTTCTGGAAGTACAGATTTTATATCTGCATATGTCCGAGAAATTTTATTGTTAGCATTATTTCGAAGAATTAAAGTAATAAAATTTCGGAGGTATATGCAATGAGAGGTACAGTAAAATGGTTTAACTCAGAGAAAGGATTTGGATTTATTACTACAGAAGAAGGCAATGATGTATTTGCTCACTTCTCCCAAATCAACAAAGAAGGATTCAAAACTTTAGAAGAAGGTCAAAAAGTTGAATTTGATGTAGTTGAAAGTGAAAAAGGTCTACAAGCAGAAAATATCAATATTCTATAGTAACGGATGCTAATTGCCCCTTAAAGATGTCTTTAAGGGGTTTTATTTTTTTGAAAGGAATTATCCTTTCTTTTTTTTATCTAAATATAACTTATATAAGATTACATCTTATTAATAAATGTTATTTTCAACAATTATTGGGAATATATCATGTTAGTATATTAATAATTTAATCAGATAACGGGGGTGTTATTTTGCTAAAGGAAAACTATCAGAAGCATTTCATGAAACAAAAGATGATGCGAACAGTTATTGTATCTTTGATACCAATTGTAATAAGTTCTATCTATTTTTTTGGATGGAGATCTTTATTATTATTAATGGTTGTAACTATTGCAGGCTTGGCTACTGAATGGATATTTGAAAAAAAATACAATAGGAAGGTATCAGAGGCAGTATTTGTATCCTGCCTTCTTTACACTATGACTTTACCACCAGCTACTCCATTTTGGATAGCAGCCATAGGAATAATATTTGGTATATTTTTTGCGAAGGAAGTATTCGGTGGTTTTGGAAAGAATATATTTAATCCTGCCTTAGTTGCTAGGGCCTTTGTATATGTATGCTTCCCAACACCACTTACTATTCAATGGTCAAAATCAGCCACAGGATTTCCAGGGGGATTTGCAACTTATTTAACAGAAGGTATCGATGCAATATCTCAAGCTACACCTATGCTTATATTTAGAGAAACAGGAAATTTAGCTTCTATGAAGGATTTAATTTTAGGAAATGTTGCTGGCTCCTTAGGAGAAACTTCAGCTATTCTAATTATCCTTGCAGGAATTTACCTAATCTATAAGAAGGTTGCTTCATGGCAGATTATGGCTGCGGTACTTATTGGATTTACGGGTTTTAGTGGTATTTTGTATGCCTTAGGTGTAAGTCAAATACCAAATCCTATTTTTGGAATCTTGGCAGGGGGCTTGTTGTTTGGAGCAGTATTCATGGCAACGGACCCAATAACTGCACCAAAAACAAAAGAAGGAAAATGGATATATGGAATTTTAGTTGGGATAGTTACAGTAATTATTAGGGGTTATGCCTTGTTTGCAGGAGGAATGATGTTTGCCATTCTTATTGCTAATACTTTTGTACCTATTATGGATGAAGGAGTCAATGCTTTTAAAAAATATAGAAAAGAGTTAAAGGCGAAGAAAGAAGAGGTGGCAATATGAAAAAGTCATTTATATTTCCAATAATCTTTATGGTATTGATTACTGCCATATTTACCTTTGTTTTAGCTTTTTTAAACCAAAGTACTGCTGAAAGGGTAGCCTTAAATCAGGAAATAGAATTGAGTAGGAAAATTTTGTATATCTTCGACATTAAACCTCCATCAGAAAAACCAGAGGATGTTTTAAAGGTCTTTGATGAAAAAATTAGCTCTATGCCCTACGAAGATGGTTTAGTTTACGTATATCATGGAGATGAGGGCCAAGTCTTAGGTTATGCAGTACCTGTAAGCGGTCCTGGTCTTTGGGGCAGTGTTGAAGCATATGTGGGAATTTCCCATGATTATTCTACAATACTTGGAATCGACTTTATAAGACATAGTGAAACCCCAGGCCTTGGAGGAAGGATTTCTGAAGATGATTTCAAAGAACAATTTAGGGGCTTAGATTTAACTAAGGCATCAGATGGAAATTATATTATTTACAGGCCTGCACCAGGAGGCAATGTTGATGCCATTGCAGGGGCTACCTTAACGTCTAAATCAGTCAGCAACATAATCAATGAAGACCTACACAGATTTCTAAAGGAAAGGGGGAATAGTTAATGGATAGCCCAAAGAAAATATTTAAAATGGGTGTAATTAAGGACAATCCAGTTATAGTTCAAATAATAGGTATATGTTCTGCTTTGGCTGTTACTAATTTGATGATGAATTCATTGATAATGGGAGTAGGATTAATGTTTGTAACAGGCCTATCTTCCTTTACTGTATCCTTAATTAGAAATTATACTCCTAAACATATAAGGATGATGGTCCAAGTACTTATAATTGCAGCCTATGTTATTATAGTAGATATATTTTTGCAGGCATATATGCCTGAAATGAGCAAGGCCCTTGGACCCTATGTAGGCTTAATAATTACAAACTGTATAATCATGGGTAGGGCAGAAGCTTATGCCCAGCAAAATCCACCAATACTTTCATTCTTAGATGGGGTAGCTTCAGGCTTAGGTTACACCATAGTCTTACTGATGATAGCCTTTGTAAGGGAGCTATTTGGTTTTGGTACTATATTTGGTATTAAGGTTTTAGGTGATTGGTGGACACCTTGGACTATTATGATTATGCCACCAGCTGCTTTTTTCCTCTTGGCTATTATTATCTGGGTAAGTAATACTATCCAAGAAAAAAATAAAGATGTAAAGAAAGGTGAGGTGGCTAAATAATGATAGAACTTAATCCAATGGTTATCTTCTTTGCAGCTATATTTACTAACAATATGATATTCAGCAATTTCTTAGGGATGTGTTCTTATATTGCTGTTTCTAAGGAAATACCTACTGCCTTAGGCTTAGGTCAGGCAGTTACCTTTGTTTTAGCTTGTACAACTATTATAAATTACTTAGTTTACTATTATGTATTGGTGCCATTGAATTTAGAATATCTAAGATTTATAGTGTTTATAATTAGCATAGCAGCTTTTGTGCAATTATTGGAGATGGTAGTAGAGAGATACTTACCAAACTTGTATTATGCCTTAGGGATATTTTTACCTTTAATAACTGTGAACTGTGCCATTTTAGGAGTTTCCCTATTTATGATTATTAGAAAATATAATTTTCTTCAATCAATTGGATTTAGTATAGGTTCGGGAATAGGTTGGACCTTAGCCATAGTAGCCTTAGCTGGGATCCGACAAAAACTAAAGAGAGCATCAATACCTAAGGGTTTAGAGGGCGCTGGCATCAGTTTAATTATTACTGGACTAATGGCCTTAGCTTTTGTAGGCTTTTCTGGCATAGTTCAGATTCAATAAAGGGGGGCCAATATGAACGAAATAATTATAACAACAGTATCTATTTCAGCCATTTCAGCCATATTTGCATTTTTACTTACTTTAGCTGAAAGAACAATAGGTAATTATGGGGAAGTAACTTTAACAATTAATGAAAATAAACAATATACAGTTGCAGGGGGGTAATCCCTATTATCTACTTTAATTGATGAGAAAATTTTCATACCTTCCGCTTGTGGTGGAAAGGGTACCTGTGGATATTGTAAGGTAAGGGTCTTGGAAGGTGGAGGACCAATACTTTCTACTGAAATTCCTTTTATGTCAGAAGAAGAAATAGAGCAAGGAGTTAGGCTTTCTTGCCAGTGTAAGGTAAAGGAAAATATAAAAATAGAAATACCAGAGGAGTTGTTTAATGTAAAGGAATACACTGCAGTTGTGGAAGAGATGGAAGATGTAACTCCTGTTATAAAGAGGTTGAAGCTTAAGTTGCCTGAAGGAGAGGAAATAAACTTTAAACCAGGTCAATTTATACAATTTAAAGCTCCAAAATATGAAGGAAATGACGAAGAAGTATATAGGGCTTACTCCATAGCATCATCACCCTTTGAAAAAAATCATATAGAATTGTTTATAGGATATGTGCCTAATGGTATTTGTACTACTTATGTACACAAGCATTTAAAAGTTGGGGACACGGTACAAATAAATGGTCCCTATGGAGATTTTTATTTCCATGAAGATAGCGATAGGGAAATAGTCTTAGTTGCTGCAGGTACTGGTATAGCACCAATACTTTCAATACTTAGGTATATGAAGGAAAAAAATATCAATAGAAAAACAACCTTTTACTTTGGTGCTAGGACACCTGAAGATTTAATGATGACTGATTTTTTAAAGGAATTGGAAGAAACTATGTATGATTTTAAATATATTCCTACTTTAACCAGGGTAACAGAAGAACATAATTGGAAAGGGGAGAGAGGTAGGGTAAACGTTGCCATAGAAAAGTACTTAGATAGTGGAGAAAACAAAGAAGCCTATCTTTGCGGCAATAAGGCCATGATTGATACAATGGTAGAAGCATTAACTGCTAAAGGCATACCAGAAGAGTTAATATACTTTGATAAATTCGATTAGAGAAATCCATAGGATTTCTCTTTTCTTTTTTTAATATTATTATTGCAATTATGATATAATTTATTGAGGGAATATAATTAATTTTATCTTAGGGGGATGAAAATGAAGCTGGAACTATTTGACTTTATTGATGAAACATTGGAGCTCATTGAAAAGAAACGAGATAGTATAGATAAAGTAGCAGCAGCCTTAGAAAAGTTTTTTACCGATAGCTTTTTTATAAATGATCATTTCTTAAAGGTTAGTTATAGAATTAAATCTCCTGAAAGTTTGAGAGAGAAAATCCTACGTCACAATTTTTATTTAAAGTACAAGACTCCGGAGAATTTATTGAATAATCTATCTGATTTAATAGGTTTTAGAATTGAGTGTAGGTTTATTGAAGATGAGAAAAAAATTTATGATGATATAGTGAAGCTATTTAATATTGAATTAGAAGATGGCTATTATACTAATCCTTTAAATTCAAACATTATGCTAGATTTAAAGACTAAACAGCCCCAAAAGCAAAAAAATGGTTTTGAAATATATAAAATCGATGGAAAATATGTTAAGGATGATATTTCAGTTAATTTTGAACTTCAAATTAAATCCTTGGTAAACGTATTCTGGGGCGAAATAGACCATAGAATATTATACAAGAATTTTAATTACATGTTAACTGAAGATTTTTTTAGGGATATAATGTCTTCTATTAAAGACAATTTATCTATGATAGATAGGCAGTTGATGCTAGTATATAATCATTTAAAGGGCATGGACTCCAGCAACTCTATGACTAAAAAAGCCCAATTACAAGCTTTACTATCTAAGATAATTCATGATATATACATTGTAAAATTAAAAAGAGAATTGGGATTTGTAATAGATTTTAAAAAATCTACAGATGTAATAGTAGATTATATATTTATGAAAGGTGGACTTGAAGAAACTGAAAATTATAGTGCCAACTTCATTAGGATCTTAAACAGGTTAAATGAAATTGGAAGGAGCCATATATCTTTCAATAAATATATAGATTTTGAAAGACCAGTTTCCTTTAACGATTGTTTTACAAGGAAGGTAGGAAACAGTATTTTAGAAATAATCAATAAGGACTTTAGATGGAATTTATTCTTTAAGATAATATTTGAAATAGAAGAAGGGAACAAGGCTGAAGATTTTGAAGGCTTTATTATATTTATTAGGTATAAGTTCTATGAAAGCATCAAATTAATACTAGAAGAAAAAGATATGAAGGACAAGGAAAAGGAAGAAATATTGGACAACATAATGGATGCCATAGCTTTAAACTTTGCAAACCATGTAGATGTAGATTTTTTATGCGAATGTAGCATCAAGACCTTAAACAATAATATAAAAGAAGTCTTTAGGGAGATTGACTCCTATGAAAAATGGTTAAAAAATAAGGATAAGGTATATAATGTAATAGAAAATCATGTTTTTTAAATTAAAATAAAGAAGGGAAGAGTTTATGAGCCTATTAAAAAGAGTTAAATCAACGGTATTGAGTATTAGGAAAAGCCTTAGAAGATTTCCAATAACAATTGGCATATCTTCATTATTAGCCCTCTTATTAATTTATTTAATCGAAAGCCAAATAAGTGGAGTTGTTAAAGAGACCTTAGAAAAAATTGCCCTAGTCTTAGGATTAGGAATACCTTTATCTCTGTGTATTGCACTATTAATAGAAAAGTTTAGCAAGAATAACAGATTATATCCTCTACTTCTTTATGTAGGAGGGGGCTTGTTCTTAGTATTATATTATTTCTTTTTCTTGGATAGCATAGGGGCTATGGCAGGTTACAGGTATTTTGGAACCATGCTCTTCCTTTTATTAGCATTTCTATATATTCCAAGAATTGGGAAAGATAAAGACTATGAATATTATATAATGGATGTCCTCCAAGGATTTGCCATAACCTTTATATATTCTTTTGTTCTTTATATAGGTATATCTATTATATTATTAACCATTAATCAACTATTCGATATTAATATTAAAGGAGAGTTATACCTTTATACCTTCTTAATCATTGTATTTGTATTTGCAGTATCCTTATTTCTATCTAAATTACCTTCCATAGAGAGGGAGTATAAAGGGGTTAAGTATAATAAGTCCTTAATAGTTTTATTGACCTATATAGTTATACCTTTAATTAGTGTATATACATTAATACTCTACCTATATTTTGCTAAGATACTTGTAACAAATGAGTGGCCAAGGGGCTTGGTCTCTCACTTAGTGTTATGGTATTCTACCTTATCGGTTGGGGTAATTTTTTTGCTAACCCCAATATTGGAAGAAAACAGAATAGCTAAACTGTTTAAAGAAATTTTCCCAAAGATAATATTGCCTATTTTATTGATGATGTTTTTATCTATATACCAGAGGGTGGCCCAATATGGAATTACTGAAAACAGGTATTACGTAATTATTTTGGGTCTATGGGTATTAGGAACTATGATATATTTTTCAATTAAGAAACCCTTAAAAAATATACTTATTCCCATAAGCTTATCAATTGTAGTATTGATATCTGTTTATGGCCCATTAAGTAGCTTTTCTGTAGCAAAATATAGTCAAAATAGGAGATTTGAAAAGATATTAATTGCAAATAACATGGTATTAAATGGGGAAATTATTCCAAATGAAAAAGTTTCTAAGGAGGCCCAAAAAGAGCTTAGCAATATAATAAGTTATTTCCATAGAAATCACAGTATAAATGACATAAAATCTCTACCTAGGGATTTTAATATTGATGATATGGAAAGGATTTTGGGATTCAAATATAATCCATATTCTACTACTCCCTTTGAAGAATATAGTTATTTCTATTATAGTATTGACTTAGAAGAGCCCATAAATATAGGTGACTTTCAATACTTAGTTAACATTAATTCTTGGCAGGAAAATGAAATAGAAGTTGCTGAACTAATAATAAGGTATAACAGGCAGGAGAATATATTAGCTATTTCCAAGAAAGATGAGGTCATACTCCAACGGGATATAATGGATTTTGTTAGGGATTTGTATGAAAAAGTGGAATCGGATACAAATGGAAGGAAAAACCTGGTTCACCCAATAGATATGATCTATGACATATCATTATTGGGTATTGAAGAAAATTTTGAATTTAGGTTTATATTTACAAATCTTAGTGGGAGAGTAGATGAAGACAATAATATAGATTTAGATGGAGCTGAATTTATCCTATTGATTGGACTCAGGTAATCAACAATTAGTAGAATAATACTATTTCCTTGAATTAGATTATATCTTAAAATATATGGAGGTAATAAAATGAAAGAGATATATTTTGCTGGAGGATGTTTCTGGGGCGTAGAAGAGTATATGTCAAGAATAGATGGAGTAATGGATACTGAAGTAGGTTACGCCAATGGAACAAAGGAAAACCCCACCTACGAAGAAGTATGTACCGGAATTACAGGTCATGCAGAAACTACCTATGTAAAATTTGATGAGAGTATAATTTCCTTAGAAGAACTGCTTAATAAGTTTTGGAATATAATAGATCCTACTTTATTAAATAGGCAAGGGCCAGACATAGGAAACCAATATAGGACTGGTATATATTATGTAGATGAAGAAGACCTAAATGTTATCAACAAGACCTTGGAAGAGCAGAAGAAAAAATATTCAAAACCCATTGTAACAGAAATCATGCCTTTGAAATGTTTCTATAGAGCTGAAGAATATCATCAGGACTACTTAAAGAAAAATCCCGGAGGTTATTGCCATATAGATTTAAGCAAATAGTGAATCCCTAAGGGGATTCTATTATTTTGCTGTGAATATTAAAAAAAATTAATTATTATTGAATAAATTGACACAATATATAGAGCTTTGTTACAATATAATAACTATATATAGTGCAATAAAGGGGTGACAAAATGATTACTAAGATAAAAAAAAGGGACGGGAGAGAGGTTCCTTTTAATATTGAAAAAATTTCCAATGCCATATTTAAGGCTGCTCAGGCAGTTGGAGGTCAAGATTATAATACTAGCATGGAACTAGCTGAAAAGGTGACTCTTATTCTCAATGAAAAATTTCAAGGTACAATACCAGGAGTTGAAGATATTCAAGACATAGTAGAAAAGGTCCTAATAGAGTCAGGCCATGCCAAGACTGCTAAGGAATACATATTATATAGGGCAGAAAGAAGCAGAATTAGAGAGATGAATACTAGGCTCATGAAAGTTTTTGAAGATTTGACCTTTAAAGAGGCTAAGGAAATAGATTTAAAAAGGGAAAATGCTAATATTAATGGGGATACTCCCATGGGAACCATGCTTAAATATGGTTCAGAGTCTGCTAAGCAATTCAATGATTTATTTGTTTTAAACCCTGCCCATTCAAGGGCACATAAGGCTGGAGATATTCATATACATGATTTGGACTTTCTTACTTTAACCACAACTTGTTGTCAAATTGATATAGTAGAACTTTTTGAGGGTGGATTTAGTACAGGCCATGGTTTTTTAAGAGAGCCTAATGATATAATGTCATATTCAGCTTTAGCTTGTATTGCAATTCAATCTAATCAAAATGACCAACATGGAGGCCAATCTATACCAAATTTTGATTATGGAATGGCAATTGGTGTGAAAAAGACTTACAAAAAATTATATAGGGAAAATCTAAAGAAAGCGATTGAATTAATCTTAGAGGATATAGATTTAGAGGAAAACTTAGACAATATATTTAAGGTTTTAGAAGAAGAGTATAGTCTAGTTCCTACAATAGATAACAACCAAGAATACAGGGATAAGGAAAAGGAATATTTAAAAGAACTTATAAACGACGAAAGGTTAATAGGAAGAATTCAAAAATTTACTGAAAAAAATGCCCTTAAGGATACAGAAAGAAGAACTTATCAGGCAATGGAAGCCTTGATCCATAACTTAAATACCATGCATTCTAGGGCAGGAGCCCAAATACCCTTTAGTTCAATAAATTATGGAACAGACACATCACCTGAGGGAAGGATGGTAATAAAAAACCTATTATTAGCCACTGAAAGGGGCTTAGGTAATGGAGAAACCCCCATATTTCCAATACAAATTTTTAAGGTAAAGGAAGGCATTAATTATAATAAAGACGACATAAATTACGATTTGTTCAAATTGGCATGCAGGGTCAGTGCCAAGAGGCTATTTCCAAACTTTTCCTTTATAGATGCACCCTTTAATCTAAAATACTATAAAGAAGGCCATCCTGAAACGGAAGTTGCCTACATGGGATGTCGAACTAGGGTAATAGGTAATGTCCATGACCCTAGTAGAGAAATAGTATATGGCAGAGGAAATTTAAGCTTTACTACCATAAATTTACCTAGATTAGGTCTAGAAAACAGGGGAAATATTGAAGCTTTTTACAAACGACTAGATGAAACTATGAATTTAGTAATAGAACAGTTGATAGAAAGGTTTGAAATCCAGGCAAGAAAAAAGGTAAGGAATTTTCCATTTCTTATGGGGCAAGGAATTTGGATAGATTCTGAGAAATTATCTGAGGATGATGAAATTAGGGAAGTATTAAAACACGGTACCCTGTCCATAGGATTTATTGGGTTAGCTGAATGTCTAAAGGCCTTAATTGGCAGTCATCATGGTGAAAGCGAGGAAGCTCAAGCCCTTGGCCTAGAAATCGTCAAATTTATGAGGGACAAGGTAGATGATATAAGCAGACAATATAAAATGAATTTTACCCTATTGGCAACTCCAGCAGAGGGAACTGCAGGTAGGTTTGTAAAGATAGACAGGGAAATCTATGGGAACATTGAAGGTATTACTGATAGGGAATATTATACAAATAGCTTTCACATTCCTGTTTATTATAAGATAAAAGCCTTTGACAAAATAAGATTAGAAGCCCCATACCATGAGTTAACCAATGCTGGACACATAACCTACATAGAATTAGATGGAGATCCATCACAAAATCTTGAAGCCTTCGAAAAAATTGTAAGAGCCATGAAGGAGTTTGGAATAGGCTATGGCTCAATAAATCATCCAGTAGATAGGGACCCAGTTTGTGGCTATACGGGAATAATAGGAGATGTATGTCCTAAATGTGGTAGGGAAGAAGGGGTTATTAGATTTGAAAGGATCCGCCGTATTACAGGATACTTAGTAGGCACCCTAGATAGATTTAATGATGCTAAAAAAGCAGAAGTAGAAGATAGGATAAAACACTTATCATTTTCCCATAAGGGGTAGGTTGGGATGAAGCTACGAGTAGCAGGAATAATAGAAGAATCAATAGTAGACGGTCCTGGAATACGGTTGGTAGTATTTACCCAAGGATGTAAACATAATTGCATAGGATGTCACAATCCAGAAACCCATTCATTTACCGGTGGCAAACTAATAGATATTGATTCCATTGTCCATATGGTAAAATCCAATCCTCTCCTAGATGGGATTACTTTAAGCGGAGGAGAGCCCTTTGAACAAGTCAAAGAATGTGCCATATTAGCTAAAAAGGTTAAAGAATTAGGTTTAAGTGTAGTAACCTATACTGGATATACCTTCGAAGAAATATTAAAAGACAGGAACCTAAGAGAGCTGCTCATATATACAGACATTTTAATCGATGGAAAATTCGATATAAGGAAAAAATCATTAATCTTAAAATTTAGAGGTTCTACTAATCAAAGAATAATAGATGTAAAGAAATATTTGGGCAATTAATATAGCTTTCGCTAAGACGAAAGTTATATTAATTTGAATAGCTTTTCATTATAAAATTTTACCTATGATTTAATAGTTGCCATTGTATCAAATTAGTTAATTTGGTACTATTAGGTTAATATATTAAGTGTAAAAGAGGTGATGAAATGTTTAAGCTGGATAAGATTAAGGATATGACTGATGAAGAAAGATTAAAATACATGTTAATTCTTGTAAAGGGGCAATTAAGTTCTGAAAAGGATGAATTGGCCAATATCTCCAATGTAACTGGAATAATAATGGCCTGTGTGGAAAACCTAAATTGGGCTGGGTTTTACTTTCTAAGGGATAATGAATTGGTTTTAGGACCATTTCAAGGCTTGCCTGCCTGCAATAGGATAGCCATAGGAAAAGGAGTTTGTGGTACTGCTGTGAAAACAAGGGAAGTTCAATTAGTACCTGATGTACATCAATTTCCTGGACATATAGCTTGTGATGAAGCTTCTAATTCAGAACTAGTAATTCCTATAATTAAGGATGGAAGAGTACATGGTGTATTAGATTTAGATAGTCCAATAAAGAATAGGTTTACGGACTTAGAGAAAGATTACTTTGTACAACTAGTAGATATTTTAAACAATCATATTAACTGGGATAATATCTAGGATTAGGTTTAATTTCCATGGCAATAATTCTAAGGAATATTAATCAAGAACAAGAGGTGATAATTTTGGCAGTATTAAAAGGAATTAAGCCTGAAAGGGTAATGTATTATTTTGAAGAAATAACTAAGATACCCCGTTGTTCACACCATGAAGAAAAGATAAGCAATTATTTAGCCAAAATAGGAAGAAGTTTAGGCTTAGAGGTTATTCAAGATGAAGCCTTAAATATTATTATAAAAAAACCAGCTACTAAGGGATATGAAAGCAGCCCTACCGTTATACTACAGGGCCATATGGATATGGTATGTGAGAAGACACAGAATTCCAATCATGATTTTTCTAAGGATCCAATAAAATTCCATGTTGAAGGTGATTATATCATAGCAGAGGAAACGACTCTTGGAGCTGACAATGGAATAGCCCTAGCTATGATACTAGCCATATTGGAATCAAAGGACATTCCCCATCCGCCACTAGAGGCATTGATAACATCTAATGAAGAATCAGGTATGACAGGTGCAAAGGCATTAGATCCTGAAAACCTAAAAGGAAGAATATTGATAAACTTGGATTCAGAAGAGGAAGGTACCATTTTAGTTAGCTGTGCAGGTGGCGAGAGAAATATAATAAGCATACCCATAGAGTGGAAGGGAATTACAAAAGAAAGTGAAAATTTTGAATTAATCGTTTCCGGTTTAAAGGGCGGCCATTCTGGTATAGATATAAACAGGGGAAGGGGAAATTCTAATAAAATCATTGGAAGGATATTAGGCAGGCTAAGTAGAGAATTAGATTATGATTTATACCATATTGAAGGCGGTTCAAAGGCAAACGCCATACCAAGGTATGCAAAAGCAAAAATTATGATTCCAAAGGATAATTATGAAAAGGTTGAATCCTTTTTATTTGCTTTAAAGCAAGAATTAAAAAATGAGTTTTTCCACTCAGATAAGGGTATAGTAATTGAGTTAAATAGAATAACAGAAAAGGTAGATAGGGTATTTTCTGATAATACTAAGAATAAACTGATAACCGCTTTAAACCTCTTGCCAAATGGGGTTCAAAGTATGAGCATGGCCATAGAAGGCTTAGTAGAAAGCTCAAATAACCTTGGAGTGATAAAGACCTTTGAAAATCAAATAACTTTAGAATCAGCCATTAGGTCCTCAGTGGGAACATTAAGACAATATATATCTGAGCAAATAGAACTACTAGCAAATATCATTGGAGCCAGCTTTGAAAGGACTTCTTCCTACCCAGCCTGGCAGTATAAGGAGAATTCCTATATAAGGGAGGTTATTAAGGAAACCTATAGGGAATTATATAATGAGGAAATAAATGTTTCAGCTATTCATGCAGGTTTAGAGTGCGGAATTTTTGATGAGAAGTTTGATGATATAGATATGGTATCCTTAGGACCCAATATGTATGGGGTCCATGCCCCAGGAGAAAAACTCAGTATTTCTTCGACGGAAAGAACTTACAATTTACTATTAAAAGTATTAGAAAAAATTAAATAAAAAATGAAAAAAATGTATACTTCTCATACCAAATGGTGTATCATATACCATATAATTAAATTTTTATAAAGGAGAATTGATATGGATAAAAAGAATAAGGATACTTTTCAGTATAATGATGAATACTGCGGCGGATGCGGTTGCGGAGTAGATCATGATCATGACCATGACTTTGATGAGCTAGACTTTGGTGATTTAAATGAAGACATTATAGTTTTGACCTTAGAGGATGATACAGAATTGGAATGCTTTATCTTGGGTACTTTTGAAGTAGAAGAAGATGAATACATTGCACTGCAACCAATAGGAGAGGAAGAAGTATTATTATATAGATATAATGAATTAAATGATGAAGATTTTGAATTAATTCCCATTGACAATCAAGAAGAATTTGATTTAGTAGCTGAAGCCTTTGATGCATTATTTCTAGATGATGAGGACTTCGTTGAATATGAGAATTATGATGAATTAGAGGATTAGCTTCAATTAAAGCACTTTGCTGTTGGCAGGGTGCTTTTAAAATAATTGGGGGGAGATAGTTGTATAAATTAATAGCAATTGACTTAGATGGGACTTTGCTCGATGATAATAAAAGGATACCTAAGGAGAATTTAAAGGTCATAAATAAATTGATTAAGGAAGGTTATGAAATAGTTATAGCAACAGGCAGGCGATACTGGTCTGCAAAAGAACTTACCAAGGAAATAGATGGTCATATTACAATAATTGCCAATAATGGAAACATTGTACGAAATTCCTTAAATGATGAAGTTATAAGTGCAAAATACCTAAATTATGAGGATTATAAGCTAATTATAAAGGAAGGAATGAAGAGGGGCCTACATCCAATTGTCCACATAGATGATTATGAAAGAGGTATAGATATATTGGTGGAGGCTAATAGAGAATATGATAATTATGTAAAAAAAGCCAATAGATATAGGGAAGTAAAGAGCTATTTAGATATCGATAATCACAACATATTAGTAGTAGTTTATGCTGGCACTAAGGAAAGCCTCTATCCCTTCTATGAGTATATAAGGACAAAATATCCTAGCAATTATAATATACATATAATGGAAAACCTTCACTTAGTAGAGTCCATGGTAGAGGTTATGAATCCCTTAGGTAGTAAATGGATAACCTTAAGGGAGTATGCTGAAAGCTTGAATATAAAGCCTGAGGAGATAATTGCCATAGGGGATGACAACAACGATATAGAGATGGTTAAAAACGCAGGTCTTGGTATAGCCATGAAAAATGGTAGCCAGGGTGTGAAAGCAGTGGCAAAGATAATTACAAAAAATGACAATAATAATTCTGGTGTTGCTTCTGCATTAAAGGGGGTATTAAATATATAGGAGAGGAGGACAAGTTTGAATAAAATAACAGTATATAATACCTATTCCAACTATTTGAAAGAAAAGTTTAATGAAAAAGTATATAAGCTTCCAATTAGCCTGCCCTTAAGTTGTCCTAATAGGGATGGAAGCTTGGGGTATGGTGGGTGTATATTCTGTGGAGAGGAAGGAGGCTCCTTTGAAAACCTATCTTCATCCCTATCTATAAGGGAACAGTTAAAAATAAACAAGGAATATATTGGGAGAAAGTATAAGGCGAAGAAATTTATAGCGTATTTCCAGAATTTTACAAATACTTATATGCCCATTGAAGATTTTAAATCTGCCATCAGGGACACCTTAGAAGAAGATATAGTAGGTATTTCAATTTCTACAAGGCCAGATTGTATAAGTGATGAACACTTAGAATACTTATCCTTAATTAAAGAAAAGCATAATATGACCATTACTGTAGAAATAGGATTACAATCAGTTAATTATCATTCTTTAATCAAAATCAATAGGGGGCATACCTTAGGAGAATATATAGACACAGCAATAAAATTAAAAAAATATGGTTTAAGAAATTGTACACATTTAATCCTAAACCTACCCTGGGACGATGAAATCGATGTAATTGAAAATGCAAAAATAGTTTCCGCCTTAGGAGTTGAAGAAATAAAGCTTCATGCATTATACATAGTTGAGGGAACTGTATTAGGCGAAATGTATAAAAGGGGAGAGGTATCTTTAATTTCCAAGGACGAATATATAGAGAGGGTCATTACCTTCCTTGAATATCTTGATCCAAATATCATTGTTCAAAGGATAATAGGAAGAGCTCCTGAGGAGAACCTATTATTTGTTAACTGGAATGAATCATGGTGGAAAATTAGAGATGAAATAGTGTCCTTAATGGAAAAAAGGAATACTAAGCAAGGGGCAAAATTCGACTATTTAAATGGAAAGGCTTTAAAAAAGTTTGTATAAGGTAAAATTATACCTTAATTTTGCCGATAAAAATATAAATATAAGAAAGGTAGAGGTGGTTATCCATGGTTAAGTTTATTTTAGGCGAAAAGGGTTCTGGAAAAACTAAATGGTTAATTGACAATGCCAATAGGGATATGAAGGAAGGGAACGGTAATATTGCCTTTATTGACGTAGACCATAATCATATTTTTTCACTAAGTCATAATGTAAGATTGATTAATGCCATGGAATTCAATATATTGAATATTGAATCATTCTATGGCTTTTTGTGTGGAGTTATTGGTATGGACTATGATTTGGAAAAAATATATGTTGATAGCATATATAAGGTAATAGATTTGACCATTGAAAATTTAGAAAAATTACTTAAGGATTTAACAGAAATTAGTGAAAAATTTGGAACGGATTTTTTCATCAATGTGGATTATACTATGGATGATATGCCTGATAATTTGAAAGAACACTGTATTGAAATAGAAGTAAAATCTGAGGTATAAGGAAAGGCAGGTTAGCCCTGCCTTTAAAACTATTTGAAACTATCTGGTTCAAAGGTAGCACAGTCAGTTTCATCGGAGGACTTGGCATTTCTAGGTCTTATTTCAATTTTGCCTGCTGTGCAAAGGTCTCCTTCCTTGTAATATGAGCAAGTATTTACAACACATTTAACTCCTTCAGTAATTCTTTCTTCAGCCATAACTATCTCCTTTCCACAAAATATCTATAATTATAGTTTTACAAATTCGTAAAGAATTATTCAAAATGAGTTGAGAAATTTTTGGCTATATTATTCTTATATAATAGGTGATAACATGAGCAAAAAAGAACGATTAGATAAAGTCCTAGCCAATATGGGATATGGAAGCAGGAAAGATGTAAAAAAATTAATCAAATCTGGCAGGGTAAAAGTCAACGATATTGTGACTTTAAATGGGGAAACTAAGGTTAATCCCTATGAGGACAATATTTTCTTAGATAATGAAAGAATTATATATAGAAGGTATATTTACTTAATGATGAATAAACCAAAGGGCTTAGTTTCTTCAACAGATGATCCAAGTTTCAAAACAGTAGTAGATATTCTAGACCAAGAATACTTAATATATAAACCCTTTCCAGTGGGAAGGTTAGACAAGGATACTGAAGGTTTACTTCTAATAACTAATGATGGAAAGCTTGCCCATGAGCTCTTGTCTCCAAAAAAGAGGGTAGATAAAAAATATTATGTTGAGGTAGATGGGTATGTAGAAGAAGAACATATTAGATTATTTAAAGAAGGTATTATCTTAGATGATGGATATAAGACTTTACCTTCCCAGTTGGAAATCATAAATTCCAGTATAGTATCTAAAGTATATTTGACTATCCAAGAGGGAAAATTCCATCAGGTTAAACGAATGTTTAAGTCTGTTGGAATGAAAGTATTGTATTTAAAGAGGATTTCCATGGGAAATCTAATTTTAGATGAAAATTTAGATGTAGGCCAATTTAGGGAACTAACAGATGAAGAAATTTCCCTATTAAAAAAATCTTAGATTATGATATAATGTAATAAAATAATATTAGATTGGGTGTATATTTTGGAGTCTTACGGTTTTGGAAGGGGACAATTTAAGGCTTTCTTTGATAAGAGATCTTCTTTAATAGTGAAGTATGAAAATGGCAGCATAACAAAAAGGGAGTTCCTTGAATCTAATTATTACTTGGTTATGAAGATGAACTTAAAACCATTTTTAAGAATTGATAGCTTTGAAATGGGAATGTACAATTATCAATACTACAATGTATTGGCCAAGTATTTTACTATGATGGCAAAGGATATTAAGGATGCAAAAAAACGGCAAAGGTATTATAAGTATTATTTAAACAAGGGTAATAATTATTATCATGAAAAGGATAAGGCAGTCCTTGATTTACTTGAGTACTTAAATTTTGAAGGAGTAGAAGCATATTTTGTAGATGTTAATTCAAAAAAATTAAATAATAAGCTCTATGAAATAGTATTACTTAATTACAAAGAGGCCATATTTCATTCTAAGGCCCTATGGTTGTTAAATATACTTAAAGAAAAGGGAGTATTTAAGGATATAAAGAAAAAGTCTCTAATAGACGATTATATCAATACAACATATTAAAAGTCTTCCAGGCAAGGAAGACTTTTAATTTGCAATGATTCTAATTATTTCTTCTAAGGAGCTATTGCTTTTAATTTCAAAAGTTCCAGATTTCAACTTGGTATCAAGCTTTAGCTCCTGAGTTTTTTGTACAAATTCAGCCCTACTGGATATTAACTTATGTTCTTCTAATATACTGGCAATTTTAGATGGCAATGAACCAGGTGGTATTACTACTGTAACAGTTACAATTTGATTATTGTCTGTATTATCATCTATATTATCATCAATTGTTGGAGCATTTTCATCTATATCATCAGAATCTGGTATGTCAACATTATTATCTTCATTTTCTTCAGATTCAATATTGTCGTCTCTATTATCATTTCTCGGATTTTCTACAACAATATTGTCCTTAGGTGGTAGCTTTACAGCTTCTTTAGCAAATAAAAGGTCCAATCTCCAACCTATAACAAGGGCGACAGCTCCTATAATAGCAATCATTATTATGTAGTCTATTGAATCATATAAAAAATCCTTAATCCATTCTATAATTTTTTTCATATTTCCACCTCTTTTTAAAGAAAAATAGGTTTTAGATATTTAATTGTATATAATATAATTATAACATAAACTTATGAAAAGGTGTGAAAAGATTGAAGGAAATATTAATCAATAAAAATGAAAGCGATCAAAGACTTGACAGATTTCTAAAAAAATATCTGTCCAAGGCACCACAGGGCTTTATCTATAAAATGATTAGAAAGAAAAATATTAAAGTAAATGGAAAAAGGGCTTATCCAGAAACTACCATTTACGAAGGAGATAAGGTACAGTTATTTTTAGCTGATGAAACTATAGAAAAATTTATTGAAGAAAAGGAAGTAAAATCTAATTTGATACCAAATATAATCTATGAGGATGAAAATATAATTTTAATAAATAAACCAGTTGGGGTTTTGTCCCATAGTACGGGGGAAAAATTTGAAGAAAATATAGTAGATAGTATGATAAATTACCTAATTCAAAGGGGAGAATATATCCCCAGAATTGAAAAAACCTTTACTCCTTCTATATGCAATAGATTGGACAGGAATACTTCAGGTATAATAATTGGAGCCAAAAACTATGAGACATTAAAGTCTATTAACGAAGCCATAAGAAAGGGAGAAATAAAGAGATTCTATAAGACAATAGTTAAAGGAATTATAGACAAAGAAATTAGGGCAGATGCCTATTTATTAAAGGACGAAGATAAAAACAAGGTAAAGATTAGAAAAGGAGATTTTGAAGGCTCCAAGAAAATAACTACTATTTTCAGGCCTATTAAATCAAAAAATGGGTATACATTATTAGAAGTCAATTTAATCACTGGTAGGACCCATCAAATAAGGGCTCATCTATCTTCCTTGGGCTATCCAGTAATAGGCGACAGAAAATATGGTAATCAAAAGGTAAATAAAATATTTAGGGACAAATATGGGTTAAATAATCAGTGGCTCCATGGATATAAAATTGAGTTTAATGGCCTTGGGGATGAACTCAGCTACTTAAATGGTAAGGTTTTTACCAGCCATTTAGAAGGGATAAGTGAAGAAATTGAAAGAGATCTATTTGGATAGAGAGGTGAGTTAAATGGATTTAAAGGTATTTGTAGAGGGGGCAGGAGAGCTTCTAATTGAAGAAGGGGCTAAACTTAAAGATGTGGCTAAAAAGGCCTTTGGCAGCAATTACAAAAGATATTTAGGTGCAAAAATTAGAAATGAAGTCTATAATTTAAATAAGCAAGTAGATAACCATATGTATATAAAATTTCTAGATATTACAGATATTGACGGATATAGGATTTATACTAGGACCATATCTGCAGTGTTTATTATGGCATGCAAGGAGTTGTTTCCTGAAAGAGTAGTACGGATTGAACATTTTCTCGGTGAAGGATTATATGTGGAATTTGAAGATGACCATTCCATAAGTTTTAAGGATATAGAAAAAATAGAAGAAAAGATGAAGGAAATCATAGCCAAAGATTACCCTATCATTAGGAGAAAAATCCCCAAGGCTGAGGCATTGGAGTTATTTAAAAAATTTAATTATGAAGACAAAATTAGGCTTTTTAACACCTTAGATAGGGAGCAGATAGATGTCTATACTATTGGAGACCATATAGATACATACCACGGATACTTGGCACCGTCAACTGGCTATGTAAATATATTTAAATTGAATTACTATTATCCTGGAGTCCTTATTCTATTTCCTAGTATGAAATCCAACTATCAGCTGCCCAAATTTAAGGAATTAAAGAAATTATCTAAGGTTTTTAAAGAAGCAAGTGACTGGGCAGATATACTAGATTTGGCATATGTTGGGTCTTTAAATGAAAAGATATTAAATGGAGAGATTGGAGAAGTCATTAGGATTTCAGAGGCCTTACACGAAAAGAAGATAGCCAAAATTGCAGATAGTATTTGTGAAGATGATGATATTCATCTTATTCTAATAGCAGGGCCTTCAGCTTCTGGAAAGACAACTTTTTCAAAAAGACTGGCAGTTCAGTTGAAGGTAAACGGAAAAAGGCCTGTATCAATTTCTGTTGATGATTATTTTGTAGATAGGGAAAAAACCCCATTAAATGAGGATGGGACCTATGATTTCGAGAGTATAGATGCCATAGATTTAGACAAGTTAAATGAAGATTTAATTACATTGTTGGAGGGCGGGGAAGTAGAATTACCTAAGTTCAATTTTATAACTGGAAAAAGGGAAAGATCTGGAAAGGTTATTAAGGTTGATAAAGACCATCCCATTATACTGGAAGGTATCCACAGTCTAAACCCTAAAATGACCAGCCTTATACCAGAAAAAAATAAATACAAGATCTATATATCTGCATTAACCCAATTAAACATAGACGCCCATAATCGAATTCCAACTACAGATACAAGGCTAATTCGAAGGATAGTAAGAGATATTAAATTTAGAGGAAATGATGCAATCCGGACCTTAGATATGTGGACAGGAGTTAGAAGGGGAGAAGAAAAATATATATTCCCATTCCAAGAAGAAGCAGACATAATGTTTGATTCTGCCCTAGTATATGAATTGGCTGTACTGAAAAAACATATTGTACCTCTATTAGAGGAAATAGATAGCAATAGCGTCCATTATGGGGAAGCAAAAAAATTATTGAAGTTTTTAGAATACTTTAGAGATATAGAAAATGAAGATATAATACCTGCCAATTCCATATTAAGGGAATTCATAGGCAAAACCTATTTCGATATTCATTAGAATGGAAGTGAGATAGTGGAAAAAATACTAGAAGGACTTATCCAAAAAAATCGGCATTTAATACAAAAAGGACATGTTGCAAATTATATACCAGCCTTATCTAAGGTAAATCCAAATTATATTGGCCTAGCTATTGCAGATGTAGACGGACATATTTATTGTGCCGGAGATTATAATATAAAATTTTCTATACAAAGTATATCTAAAATAATATCATTAATGCTCGCCCTAATAGATAATGGAGAGGACTATGTTTTTTCCAAAGTTGGATATGAGCCTACAGATGAGCCTTTTAATACCTTATATAAATTAGATTTAAATAGCTGTAATCCAGCAAATCCAATGATAAACTCAGGTGCAATAATAACTACTTCTTTGATTAGGGGCAACAAGGATGAAAAGTTTGATAGGATAATTGAATTCATCAGACTGATAACGGAAAATCCAAATATAGGCTATAATGAAGAAGTCTATTTATCTGAAAAAGCTACAGGCCATAAAAATAGAGCCATTGCATATTTGATGAAAGCAAAGGGCTATTTAGATGGAGAAGTGGAGGATATCCTAGATGTATATTTCAAACAATGCTCTGTTGAGGTAACAGCAGTTGATGTTGCCAAAATAGGCCTATTTATAGCAAGAAGATGTCCCTTAAATTTGGATAGTAAAATAAATAATGAAAGGCTGGCTTCCATTGTAACAGCCATAATAACTACCTGCGGTATGTATGATTTCAGTGGTGAGTATGCTGCTAAAGTAGGTATCCCATCAAAAAGTGGGGTAGGGGGAGGCATACTTGGTACCATACCAAATAAATTAGGTATTGGGGTTTTTAGCCCAGCCTTAGATAGATTTGGCAACTCCATAGCAGGTTATGGAATTATGAAGGATTTGGCAAGGGAATTAAATTTAAATATATTTTAAATGGAGAGTGAGCTCTCCATTTATTATATTTAAAATTGGGGAAGCTAAAGTAAACTAACTAATTTAGAAAAGGATGATTATATGATATACAAGAGAAAAGCATTCTTAGTTTTGCTTAGCCTTATGTTTATGCTAGTTGGATGTAATAAAGAGGACAGCCTACCAAAAAATAATGACCAAATAGGCAATATACCAGGAGAAAACCATATTGATGATCCCAATAAAGACATAATTGATACTAAGCCAATTGATCCAATTGAAGAAAAAATAAAGGCTTTGTCCTTAGAGGAAAAAATAGGCCAACTGATAATTGCCAGCTTTGAAGGGACTGAGTTAAACGAAGAAATTACAAGTTTAATAGAGGAATATAAAATAGGAGGTTTTATTTTATTTTCAAGAAATATAATCGATGAATATCAAACCCTAGACCTATTAAATGGTATTAAAGAAATGAACTCTAAAAACCCTATTCCCTTATTTTTATCCATAGATGAAGAAGGAGGGAAGGTTAGCAGGCTGCCAAAAGCTTATCCTAGGTTGCCTGAAGCCTTTGAATTTGGAAAAAAGAATGACAGGAATCTTTCCTATGAACTTGGATCTATTCTAGGAGAACGGGTAAAATCCTTAGGCTTTAATATGAATTTTAGTCCTGTTCTAGATATTAATTCCAATCCTAAGAATCCTGTTATAGGAAATAGGGCCTTTGGCTCTAGTGTAGAACCTGTAGTAGATAATGGGATAGAGGTTATGTTAGGTATAATGGATAGGGATGTTATCTCCGTTGTAAAGCATTTTCCTGGTCATGGGGATACTAGTATAGATTCCCATATGAATCTGCCTAAGGTTAATAAAACAAAGGAAGACTTGATATCCTTTGAATTACAACCTTTTATCGCAGCCATAGATAATGGGGTAGATGCCATTATGCTTGCCCATATACTATATCCAGAAATAGATGATTACCCTGCTACCATGTCTCCAAAGATAATAGGAGAACTCTTGAGAGGAGAATTAGGATTCAATGGAGTAGTTGTATCAGACGATATGACCATGGGAGCCATAATGGAAAACTACACAATAGAAGAAGGGGTTTTATCCTTTCTAAAGGCAGGTGGAGACCTGGCTTTAATCTGCCATGGCAAGGAAAACCCTATTAAGGTTATGGAAGAAATTATGGATGCAGTAAAAGGCGGCGAATTAACTGAAGAAGAAATAGATGAAAAAGTCTATAGGATATTAAAATTAAAGGAAAAGTATAATTTAAAGGATAATCCAATAGATAATATTGACTTAAGGGAATTGAATAATAAGACCTTAGAATTGAAAAATAAAATCAAAAATTAGGGGGAAAAACATGGCTAATAAGATTGTATATTTTGGGCCTTTCAACAATGATAAGAAAAATGAATTATTTGATATGGCCCTAAAATATCTTAAGAAAGGCTTAGGAAGTAGCTTTTATTATGTATTACCTCATGGAGGACTTTTAAAAAATTATAGAAAAAGACTAATTAATGAAACGGAAAAGGTCTTTGAAATAAATCTGTTTACCTTTGATGATATAGTCAACAAGATATTAAAAGATGAAATATATTTTATCATCAATGAACCAATGAAGGATTTAATTATAAAGAAATCCATTAACAGCCTGAAAGAAAAAGGAAAACTAGATTATTACAAGGACATAAGTTCAACGGAAGGATTTATTGAAGGATTGAATTATATAATTGGAGAAATTAAAAGGTCACTAGTATATCCAGAAGACTATTTATCAAATTGCCCTAATAAGCCATATTTTAGGGAAATTGGCCATATTTATAATGAATATGAAAAATATTTAGAATCCTTAGGCCTAACTGATAGGGAAGGGGCTTATCTTAAGGCAATAAGTATTTTAAAGGAGAATTTACATATATTTGAAGGCCTAGATTTTATCCTTATAGATGAATTCTATGATTTTAGGCCTGTGGAAATGGAAATTATTAAAGAACTTTCAAAGACAGATGTTGATATTTATATAAATATTCCTTTTGAAATGAAATCTAAAATCCCTAATATTGAAGATACCCTCTCTAGCTTGAGGGAATTAGGCTTTCAAATAGAATATGTTAATGGAAAAGAAAAGAATATCTTCGAAATCATTGGATACAACTTCTTCCATGAAGAAATGGAAAAGCTTAACTATGCAGATAGTATTAGGTTAATAAAATCTCCAAGTATCTATCTGGAGTTAAAAAAAATCTTCGTAGAAATAAAAAAGCACTATAAAAATGGCTATAAGTTGGAGAACATGGCCATAGTCCTCTTAAGTGATGAATATAAGGAAACCCTATTTAAGGTAGCAGCAGAGGAAAAAGTGCCAATAAACGGGAAAAGGGAAATTCCCTTAATTCAGGTTCCCTTAGTTAAAGAATTTTTGACCCTAATAGAAACTAGAATAAGGGGAGGGGCTAAACAGTCTATAATTTCTAGATTAAAAGCCCATTATTTTAGTCTGTTAGATAAAAATTACATGGATGCTATTGAATTCATCTTAAGAAAGATGAATTTTACCAATTTAGATGACTTAAAAAGAATCATAAACCAAGAAAGAGCCTTAAATATCTCCCTGGCCTATATGGAGCATATCACTGAGTTAGTTGAAAGATTAAATGATGAGTTAAAACTAATATTAGATATGGATTCAGTTGAGAATTACAACCGTATTTTCAGCAATATAATCAAAGGCTATGACCTAAAAGGCCTAATTTACAATAGATATAAAAGGGATAAAAATTACCAACTACTTCATCGAGATATTCAAGCCTTAGAAAAACTATTGGAAGTAATTGAAGATATGAAGGGCCTTGCCTTGATAGAAGATAGGATAAATATTAAAGATTATTTTGATGCCCTATTAAAGGCCATAAGCCATGAAAATATATTGGAGGATGACAGTAACATAAGAGGGGTTAAGATTCTCAATCCAATAAGTAGCAGAGGGTTTACCCATGAAATCCTATTTATTACAGGCCTATCTTCAAACTATTATCCAGTATTAAAAGAAAGCAATTTCTTCATAAATGATATGAACTATAGCTATTTAAAGGAAATAGGCCTAGATTATAAAAATTATAATCATAGGTTAAATAATGAAGTAATAAAATTCGCTTCATTAATAGGATCATGTAAAGAAATTCTTTATCTGTCCTTAAGTGAAGGTACAGAAGAAGACAGCATTTTTTCAATTTTCTTAGATGAAATCTTAAATATGTTTAAAGGAGAAAAAATCGAAGAAAAAGTACAAACTATAAATTTAGGTTTAGATTATCAAATAAAAAATAATATTGAAAATATAACTACCTTTAACGAACTATCCAATTATTTAATATTAAACCTAGATAACTTAAAAGAAGATATAAAACCCTATTATATATTTCATAATGGCAAATTAAAGGATAAATTTAAAATAATCAATGAAAAGAATTATTGTGAATATATGAGGGCTTGCTTAGATTATAACGAGTACAATGGTCTCATATCAGATGATAGTATCATAAAAGATTTAAAAGAAATGCACCTCAATAAGGTATATTCAAATACTTATCTAGAGGCCTATAGTAAATGTCCATATTACTTTTTGTTAAGCAAAATCCTCCAAGTAGATGAAATGGAAAGGTATTTCCAAGAATATAGGCCTATAGATATTGGGACCCTATACCATGAGGTTTTAAAAGAATATTATTATAAATATAAGAGGGATTTGGAAGACCATGTTTTAGATAAAAAGCCTTTCCATGTGGAGGAAACCTTAGATAATCTTAAAGAATTAATAACAAAATATGCCCTACAATTGGGCTTTGATTTGGAAAATAAACTGAATCAGTTAATTATGGATAATATATACAATAGATTAATTAAATTTATTGAAAGGGATATTGAAAGAATTTCTAATCCTAAGGAAAAACTAATACCCTTTGCCTTTGAAGTAGAATTTGGGAGGGAAAATGACTTTTCCATAGAAATTGATGGGGTCGATGTTAAGTTTACTGGGAAAATAGATAGAATAGACAAGGTATTAGGTGAAGATAAGTATATAATCATGGATTACAAAAGTTCCCCCTATGGAGTATACGATATAGACAAGATTCTACAAGGCCTATCCTTACAATTACCTATCTATGCTTTATCTCAACGGGATAAGAATATTGTAGCAGGAGTATATGGGGTGATTTCACAACAAAAATTCGACGTTAAATTAGGCATCTTAGATGAAACAAGTCAAATATCCAAAAGGCATAAAGGGGCCATTAGCAAAGAGGATTGGGACATGCTTATGGAAGAAACAAAAGCCAATATAAAAAAGATAATAGAGGGAATTTTAAATGGGGACTTTTCAGTAAATCCATTGGAATGTTCACCCTTCTGTATATATAAGGATATTTGCAGGTATGAAAAGGTATTGGAGGTGCAATAATGGCTATAAATAATGCACAGAATGGAGAGGGGAGTATGGCCTTTAATAAAGTCCAGAGTGGAGGTAAAATGATGACTTTAAATGAAGCCCAAAAAGATGCTGTTAGAACTATAGATAAGAATTTAGCTGTAAATGCTGGTGCAGGTACTGGAAAAACTAAGGTCTTAACAGAAAGATATATTTATATATTGGAACACGGAAAGCTGGAAAAGGGAAGGGAAATTGAATCGATTGTGGCCATAACCTTTACAAAAAAAGCTACTCAGGAGATGGTTGACAGAATCAGGAAGGAAATCCGCAATAATTTCAGTAAGGGTTACAAATGGAGAAAATATTATAGGGATTTGGAGAAGGCTAATATTTCTACCATACATAGCTTTTGCGCTAAAATCCTCAGGGAATGTCCAGTGGAAGCTAATATAGATCCACATTTTGAAATGCTGGAGGATTATCAGTCTATGAAAGTCTTAAAGGAATCTATAAAAGAAGTCTTGATTAAAGGCATAAACGAAGATGAAAAAGTTTATAAGTTGCTTCTAGCCTTTGGAAGGGATAATATAGATTCCTTGGTTAAGGACTTATTATATATTTACAATAAAATTCGAACTGTAGGTCTTAGTTTTATACAATTGAAGGAAAGAACTTTAAACCAATTAAAGGCCTTTGAATTATCTCAGGATGATTTAAACAAGATTAAGGATATTTTTCAATATTTAATGGAGAAGCTTCCTAAAAATAGTAAAATCTATAAACTAAAGGATAATGAAACTTGGCTTAGGTTTAAAAATGAGGAATATGAAGAAGATGAATTACCAGAAATAATGACCTTCCTCCATGATAATATAGGAAGGAGTAGCAAAGAACAAGAGAAAATAGAATTATTAAAGGAAAGCATTGAAAGGGTTTTGTTAAGCTTTGAAAAAAATAATATTGAGATCTATAATACAGTCTTAAACCTATTGATTGAAATAGATAGTAATTACGACTCCAAGAAGAAAGAACTAAGGGCCTTAGACTATGACGATCTACAAATAAAGGTTTCAAAACTATTAGATGATGAAGCCCTTAGAAAGAGGTACCAAGACAAATTTAAATATATAATGGTAGATGAATTTCAAGATATTAACGAATTGCAGAAAGAGATTTTTTATAAATTAGCTACCGTAGATAATAAATTAGATAAAGCTAATTTATTTGTAGTGGGAGATCCAAAACAATCTATCTATGGCTTTAGAGGTGCAGATTTAGATGTATTCTACGAAGTAATAGAGGATATAGAAGAAGTGTCTAAGGCTAAGCCCATTACTTTAGATATAAACTATAGGACAGTAAACACAGTACTAGAGTTTATAAATGATATATTTCAAAAAATCATGGGCAATCGTTATATTAGCTTATCCCATTTCAGAACTACAACTAATCCAATAGATATAGAAATATTGGAAAAAGAAGATTTAACTGTTCCTAAGGGGGTAAATGCCAGCGAATACCATAAGATTTATGAAAGCCAGCTTATTGCCAAGAGAATAAAGGAACTAGTATTATCAGGCCAATATGACTATGGTGATTTTGCTATTCTTTTTAGGGCTTCTACTAGAAATCATATCTATGAAGAAGCATTAAAAAGGTTTGGTATACCCTTCTATAATTTTGGAGGAAAGGGTTTTTTTGAACAAAGGGAAATAATAGATTTAATTAATGCCTTAAAAGCTATTAGCAATCCCTATGATACTATAGCTACCATTGGTTTTTTAAGATCTCCTATGGTAGGCCTTTCCGATAAGACCTTGTATTGGATTTTAAGATATAGGGAAACTACAGTATTTGAATCTATGAAGGACTTAGTCAATAGGGAAATCCTATGTAAGGAAGAAAATAAAAAGCTAAGAGAAGCTGTAAACTTAATGGAATATTTTTATGAAATAAAACACCTTTATGGGCTGGAATATTTAGTTGATGAATTGATATCTAAAACATTTTTCATTGAATCCATGCTACTAAAACAAGGTGGAAGGCAGGCAGTTGCCAATATCCATAAATTCGTAGACATTGTAAGGGAATATGAAAGAGATAATATACAAAGCCTAGAGGATTTTATTGACTATCTAGATGAGATAAAGGATATGGATGAGTCCCAAGAAAAAATATATTCAGAAGACTCAAATGTAGTAAAGATACTCACAATCCACAAGTCCAAGGGGCTTCAATTCCCTGTAGTCATAATTCCTGAATTGTGTACTAGTCCAAATGTAGGATTTCCTAAAATAGTATTTTCAAAGGACTCAGGTATAGGCATAGACATGGATAATAGCAAAATCCTTTATAATAAAATTAAAGATGACTTAGCCCAAAAGGAAAAAGAAGAGATGGAAAGAATCCTATATGTGGCCATGACTAGGGCTGAAGACTACCTTATTTTAGGCTTTCAAGGAAAGGACACAGGCTACAAGAAGCTAATTAAGGACTTGATTGATTACTCTAAGTGTAGAATGATATCTGAAATCCATATGGAAGATGAAGAATATAAACCAATAAATTTAATTAAAGAGGATTTGTTAAAAGGAGATACATTAGATATCGAATTGCCTTTATTATATGATATACCCGAATTTAACAAGAAATTAATTGATAAGTATAGTATTACACAATTCTTAGTCTTTAGGGAGTGTAGGAGAAGGTTTTTCCTAGACTATTATAAGAAATTAGCTTCTATTGATGATGAAGAATATGAAAATCTAAAAGTTGAAAAAGCCTTAGATGGAATAGAGAAGGGCAATATAGTTCATAAATTCTGTGAGCACTACAAGTCTGGCCTTGACATAAAAGAACTTCTAGAAAAAGTATCTAGATCTTATGGCATACCATTTAACCAAAAAGTCTATGATGAAGTAAAGGTATATATAGAAAATTTTATAAAACTATATAGGGAGGATTATGATAGAACATTTATTGAAAGACCCTTCTATTTGAAGGTAAAAGATTATTATATAACAGGCGTAATAGATAGGATAAATATTTATGGTGATAAGGCTGAAATATTAGATTATAAGACAAATAAAATAGAAAACCTAGATTATTTAGTTTACAAATATACTCCTCAGTTACAGCTCTATGCCTATGTAGTTAGTGAAATAATGAAGATGGAAATAGAAAGAGCCAGAATAGTCTTCCTTGAAAATGGCCAATATGTAGATATTCCTATAGATGATGAGAGTTTAATGAAAAATCTTAAAGACTTAGAGGAGTTTATGATTTTTGTATCTAATAAGTCTAATATCTTAGACTATCCTAGGAGTAACAGATGCAATAAATATTGTAAACATACATCTTTTTGCGATTTAGAATAGGAGGAATCACATGTTAATTGGCCTGTGTTTTATTTTCATAAGCATATTTATTTACGTTTTTGAAAACTATGATCTTATAATAGAAGATGGTTTAAAAGTACTCAGCAAAAAGGAAAATATTGAAAAGGACAGGGTCTATAGATATAAAATTTTAATCTCAATACTATCCTTGGTATTAGGAATTTTTAGAATATTGAGTTGGATTATATATTAAGGTGATAAGATGAAAAGAAAAGCCATTGGATTATTAATATTTTTCTTTATACTATTTTTGCCGAGTTTCATATGGGCAGGCAATGAAGAAACCATCATAATCTTAGTTGACGAATTGTCCTTTGATATAATCGAAGATTTGTCCTTAGAAAAATATAGTATCGGACTTGTAAATTATAAGACTAGGCCTCCCTATAATAAGGAAAACCTATTATTGTCCATAAATACTGGCAGGAAATTATCCCTGAGAGACTTCAAAAATAAAAGCGCTAAAATTGAATATCTAGGAGATGTTCTAGAAGATGAAAAGGTGTCCTACATAGGAGGAGAAACAGAAAAATTATTGATTGCCAATAGTGAAGGCCAAGTAGACTATGAAGCAGGTGAGACCAAGTATGATTTCAATTGGCTCCTTGATAATACCCAAGACCTTTTACAACATTCTAATATATTGCTAATCTCTTATGACATTAATGGACATGATGAAAGAATAGACATTCTAAAAAAATATTTAAGTTATTTTGGGGATAGGAATATAATCATCCTGCCTGAAAAAGTGGCAGACGAAAAAGGGAGTCTTTTAAATAGATTTATAGTACCTATTGTCTATATTAATGGCACCGATTCAGGAATATTAACTAGTCAGTCTACAAAAAGGGATGGCTTCATTGCCCTAGAAGATATTTCAGTCCAAATAAAAAATATTTATGGAATAGATTATAAAAAGGATGTGGGAAAACCCATTGAGATTGTTAGAGTAGATAGTCCATTGGAAATAATAAAAGGAATCTATACTACTTCTATTAACCTATTAGTAATTACAACTATATTTCATGGCCTAATATATTCTATTCAGGTTTTTGTTGGCATAGGCCTTCTTAAATATAAGGAAATTCATAATTGGGCCTATGGCCTCTATTGCACTTTAATTGGGTCTATTCCTATTTCAATAATATTGGGATTATTTAATCTTCATAAGAATATACCTTTATACATTGTAACATGTATCTTTTTATCCTATGGAATGATAAAAGCTATAAACAAAGGTAAACTTAACCTAGTAAAGACCTTAAGCTTATTGACTTATGCTTTAATAGTCTTGGGAACCTTATTTTATCCTAAGACAATCTATAATTCATATATTGGTTTTAACAACTTATTCTATGGGGCCAGATATTACGGATTAAATAATGGAATAATGGGAGTATTACTAATATCATCTATTTTATCATACTTTAGCTCCATTAAGGGTATAAAGAAAGAGGGACTTAAAAAAGTACTAGGATTATTTATTTTTTCATTGAATATCTTAGTCCTATCTGCAAGATTTGGTGTCAATACAGGTGGATTTATAACATCTGTTGTTTTATTTGGGCTGATTTTATTCCAAATCTTTTCTTTAAATAAGAATAGTATTTTTAAATCTTTAATATTTCTTTTGCTGGGAGCTGGAATTTTTGCAATTAATATGTTACTAGACTATAACAGTATTTCCAAATCTCATGCTATAGAATTCCTTTACAGGATTAAGAATAATGGGTTATGGGAATTTATGACTATTGCTTCCTTTAAGGCCAAGGAGTTACTTAAACTAACTATTATCCCGCCTTTTTCAATAGTTATAGTTTTTCAAATATTAATCCTTAGGAAAATGAGAGGGCTTATTAGGGATAAGATCCATCTTAGAAATAAGGATATTATCGTATTAATTACTGCCATTGTGGGATTCTTATTAAATGACACAGGTTCCATAACTTTCATATATATGATCTTTTTCTACATTTTAGACTTAATCTATGAAACTAATACAGATATTAAAGGTATAAATTTTAAGTAATTGAAAAGGTTAAATAAATAGTATATAATATTCGTGACTCGAAATAATTTGGTAGGGAGGTATTTCCAATTGCTTAAGAGATTTATTTCTTACTATAAGCCTCACAAGGCTTTATTCTTCATAGATATGTTTTTTGCTTTACTTATAGCAGTTTCAGATTTAATCTTTCCAATATTTACTAGGAGGATAATCAATGAAATCATTCCTGCTGGCAGGATGGATTTACTATTAAGGTGGTCTATTATTATGTGCTTATTATTCGTCATAAGATATATAAGCAATTATATTGTTTCATATTGGGGCCATCTTTTAGGTGTTAAAATAGAGCATGATATGAGAAGGGATATATTTACTCATTTACAAACCCTTCCCTTTAGTTATTATGACAATAATAAAACAGGACATATTATGTCTAGAATTGTAAACGATTTAAGGGATATTACAGAGCTGGCACACCACGGCCCAGAAGACCTATTTATATCATCTATTCTGTTAATAGGCTCGTTTATAGTATTATTGAATATTGAATGGCGATTAACCTTAATCCTATTTACTTTTATACCATTGATGATCTGGTTTGTAATAAGCAAAAGGAAAAAGATGTCTAACGCCTTTAGAGAAGTAAGGAAAAAAATTGCCAATGTAAATGCCCAATTGGAAAATAGTATTTCGGGCATAAGAGTTGCTAAGTCTTTTACCAATGAAGATTATGAAATTGAAAAATTCAATGAAGGAAATCTCCACTTTAGTAATGCTAGGAAAGAATCCTATAAGGTTATGGCTGAATTTACCTCAGGCATTGGGATTTTATCCAGTGTATTGAATCTTTTGGTAATTAGCCTGGGAGGATATTTTGTATATAGGGAGATTATAAATTTAGGAGATTTATTTTCCTTTAATCTATATGTTAACTTTTTCATGCAGCCAATTAGAAGGCTAGCAGAGTTTTCACAGCAATTACAAGATGGTATGACTGGTTTTGAAAGATTTATTGAGATAATGGATATTGAACCTGATATTGTGGACAAGGAAGACGCCATTGAATTAGATGAGGTAAGAGGAAAAATTGAATTTAAAAATGTATCCTTTTCCTATAATAACGGTGAAAATACAGTTCTTTCTAACTTAAATTTAACTATTGAGCCAGGAAAGAAAGTGGCCTTAGTTGGCCCTTCAGGCGCAGGCAAGACTACCTTATGCCATTTAATTCCAAGGTTTTACGATATTGATGAAGGGCAGATCTTGTTAGACGATATAGATATAAAGGATATTAAGATAAAATCTTTAAGAAAGAAAATTGGACTAGTCCAACAGGATGTATTCCTTTTTACAGGAACAATATACGAAAACATAGTATATGGTAATCCAGATGCAAGGGAGGATGAGGTAATAGAAGCTGCCAAAAGGGCTAGGATCCACGATTTTATAATGACCTTGCCAAATGGGTATGACACTTATATTGGAGAAAAGGGAGTTAAATTATCTGGAGGTCAAAAACAAAGAATATCCATTGCAAGATTGTTCTTAAAGAATCCGCCAATTTTGATTTTAGATGAGGCTACTTCCGCCCTAGATAATGAAACAGAAATAATGATTCAAAAATCCTTAGACGAATTATCTAAGGGTAGAACTACCTTAGTAATAGCCCATAGATTGTCTACCATAAAGAATGCAGATGAGATTTTAGTTTTAACTTCAGAAGGAATAGTAGAAAGGGGTAGCCACGAAGAATTGCTGGCAGAGGACAAGATTTATGCAAGATTGTATAAGTCTCAATTCAAAGATTTGATAGATTAAGGTATCAAAAGGGCCTTCCCTAACATATTATATTAGAGGAATATATAGGGGAGGTGTTTTTATGAACTTTGATTACCCGGAACTGTATTACAGAGTCTATCCAAAGGTAATAGCAGAAATAGACAACAATTTAGATGAAAATTGCTCCATGGAAAATATAACAAAGGAGCAAATGGAAAAGATGGTTGATAATATTTATATGAAAATGGTAGATGAGTGTCCTGAAATACATGAGGATCCATATGAGAGAAGATATAGAGGTAGGGACAGGGTTAGAGGAGAACAAAGAATATTCTATGGTAGGAGTAGGATTATAAGGGATTTAATAACTATTTTATTAATATCTGAATTATTTAGGAGAAAGCAAAGCATTTATCCACTGTAGAAATAGGCTGATCTCAGCCTATTTTAATTGATTTAAATAAATGTAAGAACTTTGTAACTATTTATTAAATACTTTGTAACCAATGGAATAATGATGTATTATATGCTAAAATTAGACTTAGAAAAGGAGGCAGTTAATGGAGGAAAAAGCAATGAATAAAAAATTAATAGTACTCCTTGCAATTATATTTTTCTTAATTGGAGGCGTTTCTGCAAAAATCTTATCTAGTTCTAATGAGACAGTCCTAGCTATAAATGTGGAAAAAACCATAGATAATATGACAGTGAACAATCCTATAAAAATAATCTTAGAGGAAAAAATAAGGCAAGTTGAGGAGAAAAGAACAAAGGAAGAAGAAAGAAGGCGATTAGAAGAAATTAGACTTGAGGAGGAAAGAAGGTTAGAAGAGGTAAGGCTTTTAGAAGAGGAAAGGCTTGCTGAAGAAAAAGACTCTGGGAATGAACAGGAAAACTATAAAATTGCATATCTTACCTTTGATGATGGTCCGTCTAATACAGTTACTCCAATGGTCTTAGACATACTTGCAGAATATGATATTAAGGCTACCTTTTTTGTTCTAGGCAAAATGGTAGATGTAAATCCAAATATATTAAAGCGAATCTTTGATGAAGGCCATGCCATAGGGAACCATTCCTACAGTCATGGATATTCCCATATTTATAAGAATATAGATAATTTCTTAGAGGAATTAAGATTAGCTGATAATGCTATAAGAAGAGTATTAGGAGAGGATTTTGAGACTAAGCTTTTAAGATTACCTGGTGGATCCCATGGTTCATATAGAAAGAAATTTGTAGAAGCAGCAGAGGACTTAGGATATAAGGTTTATGATTGGAACGCTTTAAATGGAGATGCAGAAGGGCTAAATTTAAGTAAAGACAGATTGGTAAAGAGATTGAAGTCAACTGTAAAAGGGCAGAAGGAGTTAATAGTATTAATGCACGATACAGATACTAAAACTACGACAGCAGAAGCATTGCCAGAAATCATAGAATATCTAATCAGTGAAGGTTATACCTTTAAAAAATTAGAGGAATGATAAGGGTGACAATATGGATAAAACAGTATTAATCGTTGAAGATGAATCTTCTATTAGAAAATTTGTAAAAATAAACCTTGAGAGAAGTGGGTTCAAGGTATTTGAAGCTGAAACTGGAGAAGAGGGCTTAGCAATTGCTAGAAAAGAGAATATCCATATAGCCATCTTAGACATAATGCTACCTGGTATAGATGGATTTCAAGTATGTAAGATATTGCGGCATGAGTTTCCCAAAATGGGTATTATAATGTTAACAGCTAAATCCCAAGATATTGATAAAATTATGGGATTAGAATATGGTACAGATGACTATATGACCAAGCCTTTTAATCCCACCGAATTAGTTTTAAGGGTAAAATCCTTAGCAAGAAGGATAGATTCCTCAAAGGAAATGGAAAAAAGCAATTTATTAATCTGTAAGCCTTTTAAAATAGATACCTATTCTAGAAAGTTTTATAAAAATGATGAAGAAATAGAATTAACTCCTACAGAATATGCAATTGCCAAATTGTTTTTAGAACAGCCAGGACGAGCTTTTAAAAGAGATGAAATATTGAATATGGTCTGGGGTTATGATTTCATTGGTGATTCAAAAATTGTAGATGTAAATATAAGAAGACTTAGGGCTAAAATAGAAGAAGACCCTAGCAATCCTGTTTATATTGAGACAGTTTGGGGAATAGGTTACAGATGGAAGGAAAAGAATTAACTTAGGTGAAATATAATGAGAAAAAGTATTAAGACTAGATTAGTTATAAATTTTATGCTCATTATAGTTATAACTGTAGTCATATTAGAAGTAGTACTTATCAATGGGGTTAAGGAGTATTATTATAAAAATGTGGAGGCAATCCTTACAAATGAAATAGAATTGTCTATTGATTATTATTTAAGGTATTTTTCCTCAGAGACCCTGGAAGATATTGTTATAGATGATATAGATGTTTTTTGGCAACATACAAATGCCCAGGTGCAGATTTTAGATCCTAAGGGGAAGCTTTTGATGGATTCCCTAGGTGCTAAAAATGATGAATCAAACCTATTTCCAGATATTCAAATGGCAATTGCTGGTGAAAATGGTAGCTGGGTAGGCAATGTAGATTATTATGATAGTCCAGTAATGTCAGTGTCAGCCCCTATAAAATATGAAGATAGGGTAGTTGGAATTATTAGATTCATATCATCTTTAAAAGAGGTCAATGAAACAATATTGACCCTGGCATTGGTTTTGTTAGGTATGGGGTTAATGGTTATTTTCATTTCTGGTGTAGTTAGTATTTTCCTCGCAAATTCAATAGTTAAGCCTTTAAAAGAAGTTACTCAAGTGGCTGAAAAAATGGCCAATGGCCAGCTAAAGGTTAGGAGCAATGTAAAGCTAAAGGATGAAATAGGGAAGCTTTCTGATACTCTTAATTATATGGCAGAGGAATTAATTAAGAAGGAGCAGATAAAAAATGATTTTATTTCATCAATATCCCATGAATTGAGAACCCCTTTAACTTCCATTAAAGGTTGGGCTGTTACTTTAAAATCTGAAGATATTCAAGATAATGAAATTATTATAGATGGATTAAATATTATAGAAAAGGAAAGTGACAGGTTGACTGCCATGGTGGAGGAATTATTAGATTTCTCTAGATTTGTATCAGGGAGAATTAAGCTAGAAAAGGATGAATTCGAAATAAGAAAAACTATTGAAATGATTGGAAAGCAATTGAGGCCTAGGGCTAATAACAATAAAATCGATTTTATAGTAAATGTCCAAAACAACCTAGGTACTTTCATAGGTGATGAAAATAGGATTAAACAAGTGCTCATAAATTTGTTGGATAACGCCTTTAAATTCACTTCAGAAGGTGGGATGGTTGAATTAAAGGCCTATAAGGAAAATGAAAGCTTAGTTTTAGAAGTAAAGGATAATGGAGTTGGAATACAAGAAGAAGACCTATCCAGGGTAAAGGAAAAGTTTTATAAGGGCAAAAATAGTAAGTCCCATAGTGGTATTGGCTTATCAATATGCGATGAAATAGTTAAGTTACATAATGGCACTATGGATATATTTTCAGTTGTAAACGAAGGAACCCAAGTTGTGATTAAACTGCCCATTGAGGAGGACAAAATATGAAAAAATTCTATCTGGTTGTTATATTACTAATATTATCAAATATGTTAACCTCATGCAGTAATGGGAAATTACAAATAAAGGATAGTATAATAGCACCTGAAAACCAACTGCCACCCATATCTGGAAAGTGGACAATCGAGGAATCAATAGATAGTCCATATATAAAGGGAGTTACAGATACGAAAGAATCCCTTATTGGTAGAGAAGTATTGTTTCATAACTCAGCAGTTGTAGTGGATAGGGATTTTGTTTTAGAACCAACCTTTAAATATAAAAATGTAAATCTTACAGATTACCTATTATACAAATATAAAGTTAATCCAGACTACTTAAATTTAAGTGAAAAAGAAGTAGAGGTAATTGCTGTTTCCAGCAACAATCAATTTTTTTATGAATTTATAAAATACAGTGAAGATGAAATGTTTTTTTTTGATGAGGATAAATTCTATTTTTTAAGAAAGACTGTAGATGAAATAAGCAAAGAAGAGATAGAAAGATATATAAGTGTTGAACAGAATTTAATGAGAATATCCAATATAGAAGAGGTGGATACTTTAAGGTCTGGAATTCTTCTAGGAATTAAATCCTATGACTACGACGAAATAAATCAAGAGGATAATTGGATATATAAAACCATTTGGATAAGGACCAACAATAGGAACCTTTCTTCAATTTATGAATTGGATAACCTATTGGTTCCAAGGAAAAGGGGATTTTGGATGATAAATGTTGATAGGAATACAAATAACAATAGTATAATCGATGAGATAAAGGCTGTAGAAAAAAGAAAATATCCAGAGGAATATGTTGAAGATGCTAAGCTATTTACTTTTGAATTTGGACAAATGGAATTAGCAGCTATAGAACCTTCAATAATAAAAAATATACTCTACGTAGGCAACGATTATATTTCAGTAGAAGAAATAGAGCTATCTAACAACAGAAAGAATTTAAAAACCTATCCTATAGATTACTTAGACAATGGCAAGGCAGTTACCATATCCGATATTTTAGGAGCTGAAGGTTTAAGAACTTTTTTAGAAGGTGCTCAAGGCATTATGAAGTCTGATACAAGTATGTATCTTGATGAGGAGAGTTTTGGATTATTTAGGAGAAATGGTTATTGGATAATGAAGGGACGTATTAATTATAATACTGATGGCGAAGAGTTATATAGGGATTTTAACATTAAGGCTATACCTCCTAAGGAACTAGTTAATTATGATGAATTGATAATTTCTTGGAACAAAATTAAATCAAAAATACCAGAAGCCATAGATGCATTTACTTCACCTAATGAAGATATACTTATAGTAGTAACAAGAAATAATTTACAAATATACGCCATAGAGAACAGGGAGATTTCTTCAAAGGAGCTGGGAAGAATAAAGTTAAATAGTTCTGATAGTATCATAATGGCAGAATGGTCCTTAGGTAGGTATACTACTCTTTGGGAAGAGGAAGTAATACGTAGCGGAGGAATAAAAATAAAATAGATTATATGTACCAAATATCTTTATTGGCTGTAGATATGGCAGTAGAGCCAGCTTCTAAACTAGAAATGACATCATCCTTATCCGTAATAAGCCCACTGGCTATTACGGATATTTTGGTTTCTTGGATAATTCTTCTAATTACCTTGGGCATTATACCAGGTAAAATTTCAATGGCTGAAGGTCTTAAACTTTTAATAGAATTTATTGAATTTCTCAAAGCTATGGAATCATGAATGAGCATTCTCTGAATAGTAAAGACTCCCATATCTTTACACAGCTTTACTAAGTTTTTTTTCTCAGTTATTATGCCATCTGGATAGATATTTTTTACTATATATTCCAAGCCCCAAGTATCCTTAGAAAAACCATCAATGGACTCAATATGAATATATAGGCTCTTGTTTTTTGACCTAACCCTATGGGAAATTTCCTTTAAGTTAAAAATATTTCCTGTAAGTAAAAAGATGATTTCAGTGGGACTTTCTAAGGCGGAATCTAAATCATTTAAATCATTAATGGCAGCTATTATCGGATTTCTAGCTACCTTATCAAAAAAATGAGTCATTTTGCCACCTCTCTATATTAGATTTCAGCTAAATTTTAATTACAAAAGTTCTTTTAGTACCTTAGATACTATCTCATAAGAGTAACCCTTTCTTTGTAAAAAACCACTAAGCTTCCTGTACTTAGCATCTTTGGTATCGTCCTTATATAGCCTTATCCTTTTTTTCCCTAGTTCCAAGGCTGTTTCAAATTGTTCATCCCTGCTAACCCTTAGTACCCTATTGATTATGTCCTCAGATATTCCTTTTAATCTTAACTCGTATCTAATTCTTTCGGGCCCAAGTTTTGAAAAATTGATTTTATCTCTAACAAAACTTTCAGCAAAGTCACGGTCATTTAAATATTCTTTTTCTTTGCAATAATAAATGGTATCTTCTATAATATTATCATCAAAGCCTTTACGTTTAAGGGCATCATATATTTCTTTTTCAGATCTAGCCCTATAGGAAAGTAGTCTTAGGGCATAATTAATGGCTTTATTTTTTTCTTCGGCTAGAAGGATCTCCTTAACAAAATCATCATCTATTTCCATATCTATTTCCAATCCGTACTTATACCTAATTTCATCATCTAGGCCTATAGCAAACCTATTATCTATATAGATATTAACCCTATTTCTGTTTCTTTGAGGTTCTATTTTTGTTATCCTCATAAAATCCCTCTTTCTATTTTTCTCTTTGGTTAAATATTAAGTATAATCCCAGTACAATCAACAAAACAGGCCAATAATTCCATAGGTTTCTTATTTTTATATGAAACCAAGGGAATATAATGTTAGCTAAAGAAATGGTTCCCCAAACTATTAAGCCTATGCCTATGAAAATAGGTGTATTTCTTCTGATTTTTTCATATTTTTCACTATCATAATCATTGCTATAAATTACCCCGTCGTCTTCTGGTATAATAAAGCTGCATATAAGATATATTACTAAGGATGTACCAAAAGACCGTAATGACAGCAATACCCATATTATACGGACTATAGTTGGGTCAATATTAAAATATTCTCCTATACCTCCGCAGACTCCAGAGAAAACCCTATCATTAATAGAACGTCTTAATTTTCCCAATTCCATCACCTCATTTTTATTTACTATAATTGTATCAGAAATCTCAAATACTTTAAATACCTATAAAAAATTAAATAATATTTTTTATACTAGGGTTTAAAAGAATTCACAATGGGGAAAGTTTGTGATAACATAGTTTAATATAGGGAGGGTGGAGGTTATATCATGTATAATATTCTTGCGCTATTATTTAAGTATATTTTTATTATCATTATATACTTGTTTATATTTAGCATAATAAGACTAATCTATCTAGATATTAAGGGTATGAATGTAGTGTCCTTTGACAATAAAGCTTACATAAAATTGATAAACAGAAAAGATTATCTACCATATAAAATCGAGGAATATTATATAATCGATAAGGTTCTAACCCTAGGTAGACATGGAGAAAATCATATTGTAGTAAAAGACCCTTATATTTCTAAGGAACATTTTCAAATTGTAGAAGATGAAGATGAATACTATTTGGAAGATTTGGGAAGTGCCAATGGTACATATTTAAACGGAGATAAGATATACGATATTGTAAAATTACAAGATGGTGATATTATAAAGGCAGGACAAATCGAATTTTTATTCGTAAATAGAAAGTAGGAAGATACTATGAATAAAGGGATATTAAGTAGGTCTCCACGAAATCTATTATTTATATTTCAAGTCTTAGGCTTAACCTTGCTATTAATCTATAAAGGTAAAGATATTGATAAATTGACCCTAGGAACGGCAGTTGGCCTAGTATTGGTCATATACCTATCAAACTATATTTTAACTAAGATTACTAGTGGGGATAATTATATATTTTTAATAACTACTATGCTGGTTTCCATAGGGATCATTATGATCTATAGGATAAATGAAGGTCTTGGAATAAAACAATTAATATGGATATCAATGGGGATTTTTCTATTCTTTTTGACCTATTTCATAATTAGGAAGATTAGAATATGGGAAAACCTGACATATATTTATTTGATAGGGGCTTATATACTATTTATCATAACCTTTGTTTTCGGTGATAGGAAGCATGGTGCCATTAACTGGGTAAATATTGGACAATTCTCCTTCCAGCCTTCTGAAATCATAAAGATATTACTTATATTTATCTTAAGTTCCTATTATTCTAATAAAGATAGGTGGAAAGAAATCAAATATTCTTCTTATTATTTAATGGGCATCATTTATTCCTTCATTATGCTTCTATTTTTACAAAAAGACTTGGGCACAGCCTTAGTATTTTATACCATATTTGTTGCTATACAATTTATATATGAAGATGATAGGAAACTGGTTCTTATTAATATAGGTTTATCAATTTTCTTTGGTATCTTAGGCTATACCCTATTTGATCATGTAAAAATAAGATTTCAATCCTGGCTCAATCCTTGGAAATACATAGAAAGACAGGGCTATCAAATAACCCAATCCTTATTTGCCATAGCAGAAGGAGGTTTTTTTGGAAAAGGTCTTGGCCTAGGCCACCCAGATTTTATTCCAGTTGTATATACAGATTTTATTTTTTCAGCCATCTGTGAAGAAATGGGCATATTTACAGGTATAGGAATTATAATGCTTTTCATGATTTTAGTATATAGGGGATTTAAAATTGCCATAGCACAAAGAAATAAGTTTTATAGATTATTGGCCTTGGGCATTAGTATTTTATTCGGAGTTCAGTCCTTTATTATCCTGGGGGGAGTAATAAAAATGATCCCCCTTACAGGATTGACTCTGCCATTTATAAGCTATGGTGGAAGTTCGATATTAACAAGTTTTATTGCCTTAGGCATACTTCAAATCTGCTCTGAAGAGATAAAAACAAAGGAGGAATTAGATGAAGCAGGAGATTAGGAGAATAATCCTGGTGTTAGTTGGGCTTTGTCTTGCCTTCCTCAGCTTAATAGTCTACATCAGTTATTTTCAAGTATTTAAGGCTTCTGCAATAAAAAAAAATAGTTACAACAAGAGATTGTGGATTAATGAAGAAGCTATATTAAGGGGTTCCTTCTTAGACAGAAATGGTAAAACTTTAGTATATAGCGAAAAGAAGGATGAAACTTATGTAAGACATTACCTATATGGCAGATTATATAGCCATATTATAGGTTATAGCTATCGGGAATATGGAAAATCAGGATTGGAACTACAATATAACAACTCATTATTAAATACTAGTGAAAATGCTGCAATAAATGAATTGAAGAACTTAGTTTCTCCTACGACAGAAGGGAATAATATTAAGTTGACCATAGACCATGATCTGCAATCTAAAGCTAGGGAGCTATTAAGAGGGAAGAAAGGTTCTATTGTAGCCATGAATCCTAATAATGGTGAAATATATGCAATGGTCAGCCTACCAGATTTTGATGTAAATAGTTTAAAAGAAGATTGGAAAACAATTACAGAAGATCCTAATAGTCCACTTGTAAACAGGGCTACCCAGGGACTATATGCCCCAGGTTCTGTATTTAAGGTTGTAACTGCAGCTGCATTTTTAGAAAAGGAAAATTTAGATACAGCTTATGAATGTACAGGAAGTGTCAATGTAGGAGGATATGAGTTTAGTGACTACAATAATAAGGCCCACGGTAAACTAGATTTAAAAGGGGCTTTGGTGAGTTCATGTAACACTTATTTTGCTACTAAGTCTGTCGAAGTTGGTAAAGAAACCCTGGGGGACATGGCAGAAAAATTTATGTTTAACAATAGAATACCCTTTGATTTGCCAGTTAAGAATTCTCAATTTCCCTATAAGGGGTTCTTAGATAAAACAGAATTGGCTGCAGCTTCCATTGGACAGGGAAAGGTATTGGTTACACCCCTTAACATGGCAATGGTAGCTTCAGGTATTGCCAATGGAGGTCAAATAGTTAAGCCTATTCTTGTTAAAGAAGTATTATCTAAGGAGGGTAAAACTATAAGGACCAATACTACTGAAATATTATCAATGGCAACAGACCCCATTAAAGCTAATTTAATTAAGGAAATGATGGTAGAAACTGTTAACTCAGGTACTGGTACCAAGGCAAGGATAAAAAATGTAAAGGTAGCAGGAAAAACAGGAACTGCTGAAACAGCCTCAGGGAAATCTCATGCTTGGTTTATTGGATTTGCTCCAGCAGATGACCCAAAGGTGGCAGTGGCAGTGGTATTGGAAGAAGACGATTCTACTGGAGGTAGCTCTGCTGCTCCCATAGCAAGGGATATAATGCTTCATGCTATAAATAATATTAAAGAATAAAGGAGGAAAGAAAATGTCTAAGAAAGAAATACTAGAGAGAAAAGATATTCCAGAGAAATATAAATGGGATCTGGAATCAATGTATGGGTCCATTGAAGAATGGGAAAAGGATTACTATATGGCTAAG
>JAAYHU010000166.1 GCA_012735245.1 Tissierellia bacterium | reverse complement strand
GAGACAATGCCAAGTTTACAATAGAGCTAATAACTCCAATAGCAATGGAAGAAGGATTAAGATTTGCTATTCGTGAAGGTGGAAGAACAGTAGGAGCAGGAGTTGTTACTAAGATACTTGGATAATTGAGGGAAATGAAAGACTAGGTCTTTTGGCCTAGTCTTTTTTCTGGAAAAAGAAATTCCCCTAATGAGAATTTTTTGGTAGCAATGGGAAAATATATAGACGTAAACTGACTTTAATAAAAATAATAAAAAATATATTTGATAGTAGAATTTTTATTGACATAATTTTTAAATTATGATAGTTTATATTAGTAACGTTGTGTATCATGGGATATTGTGCCCGAACAACTGGCTAAGATATATATGTTATTCGTAGGAGGTGTCTTAGGTGAGAGATAGGATTACATTGGCATGTACAGAGTGCAAACAAAGGAATTATGTTACATCAAAAAATAAAAAGAATAATACTGAAAGACTTGAGCTAAAAAAATATTGCAAATTCTGCAAAACTCATACTGTTCATAGAGAAACCAAATAGAAATAATCATTAGGTAAGGATGTGAGTGTTATGGCTGCACCAACTGACACAAAGAAGGGTAAGCTGGCCTCTTATTTTAGAGGTGTTAGAGCTGAAATGAAAAAAGTTATTTGGCCAAATAGAAAAGAACTAATAAATTATACTGCTGTTGTATTAGTAATAAGTGGTCTTGTAGCTTTAATCGTTTGGATATTGGATTTGCTGATAAACGGCGGACTGAGCCTAATTATTTAGTTACAAGAGGGAGGGAAGGGTCTTTGCCCTAAAATATGACTGAAAAAAGTAGAGAAGAAAGGGCTAAGGAGGCTAAGTGGTACGTAGTCCATACTTACTCAGGTCATGAAAACAAGGTTAAGGCTAACCTTGAAAAATTAGTGGAAAATAGGGGAAACATAGATGATATATTCGAAGTTGTTGTGCCAACTGAGGAATATATAGATAATAAAGGCGGGAAAAAGAAGGTCAAGGAGAGGAAACTTTTTCCTGGATATGTTCTTGTAAAAATGATAGTCAATGATGAGTCATGGTACTTAGTTAGAAATACAAGAGGAGTTACAGGATTTGTAGGCCCGGCTTCAAAACCAGTTCCACTAACAGACAGTGAAGTAAGAGCCCTAGGAGTAAAGGATACTCAAGTGCCAAGTATAGACTTAAATGTAAAAGATGTAGTGAAGGTAACTCAAGGACCATTTGAGAACTTTATGGGCACTGTAGACAGCATAAATATGGAAAAGAGAAAAGTTAAAGTATATGTTTCTATGTTTGGAAGAGAGACTTTGGTGGAATTGGATTTCGATCAAGTTGAAAAAATATAGTTTATAAAAGCAAACTCTTGCTTTTTATATATATTAGGTGGGAGGGTTTATCCCGCTAAACCACAAAGCATATGAGGAGGTGGAATTTCATGGCAAAAAAAGTAATGGCTGTAGTAAAATTACAAATACCAGCTGGTAAAGCTACTCCTGCACCACCTGTAGGAACTGCATTAGGTCCTCATGGCGTAAATATTATGCAATTTACAAAGGAGTTTAATGCAAGAACTGCAGACCAGGCAGGAATGATAATACCAGTTGTCCTTACTGTTTATCAAGATAGATCTTTTTCATTTATTACTAAGACCCCTCCAGCCGCAGTACTAATTAAAAAGGCTGTAGGAATTGAATCAGGTTCAGGTGAACCTAATAAGAATAAAGTAGGCAAGATTTCAAAGGATAAGATTAGAGAAATAGCTGAATTGAAAATGCCAGACTTAAATGCTGCAAGTATAGAAGCAGCTATGAGCATGATAGCAGGAACTGCTAGAAGTATGGGTATTACAGTTGAAGAATAAAATATAAAAAATAAAGTGGGAGGATATTCCGTTATAACCACAAGGAGGTAAGAGTATGCCAAAGAGAGGTAAAAAATATCAAGAAAGCTTAAAACTAATAGACAGAACTAAGCAATATGACTTAGATGAAGCTATTGAGCTACTATTACAAACAGCTAAAGCTAATTTCGATGAAACAGTTGATTTATCAGTAAGACTTGGAGTTGACCCAAGGCATGCAGATCAACAAGTAAGAGGTGCAGTAGTATTACCACATGGTACAGGTAAATCAAAGACAGTCCTTGTTATAACAAAGGGTGAGAAAATTAAGGAAGCTGAAGAAGCAGGAGCAGAATTTGTTGGTGGAGAAGAATTAGTTGCTAAAATTCAAAATGAAGGTTGGTTAGATTTTGATGTGGTAGTAGCAACACCTGATATGATGGGTATTGTTGGTAGAATAGGTAGAATCCTTGGACCTAAGGGATTAATGCCAAATCCAAAATCAGGTACTGTAACCTTCGAAGTTGCAAAGGCTGTAAAAGAGATAAAAGCTGGTAAGGTTGAGTACAGAGTTGACAAATCAAGTATCATAAATGTACCTATTGGAAAGGTTTCCTTTGGTAAAGAAAAAATTAAGGAAAACTTGCTAACCGTTATGGATGCAATAATAAAGGCTAAACCAGCTGCAGCTAAAGGAAGATATTTAAGGTCAGTTGCCATATCAAGTACTATGGGACCTGGAATTAAATTAAATGGACAAAAAATAATGGATAGAAACTAATATAAAAAATAACTATTGACAAATATGTCGTTTATGATATAATTTTTACGTCAATTGAATAGGCTGCCGTAGACAGTAGGTACCTAAGGGTTTAAATATCCTACCGAGGTAGAGATTTATCTAATTCTAGTTTAGAAATTAGGGTCTCTCTGTGTCTACGGAGAGACCTTTACTTATTGGGAGGTGAAATGCGGTGAATGAGAAGACCCTTCAGGCTAAACGAGAAAATATAGAGGAGATCAAAGAAAAAATCAATAGTGCTCAAGCCATTGTTTTGGTTGACTATAGAGGTTTAAATGTAGAACAGTTAACTGAACTTAGAAAAAGGTATAGAAGCGCTGGTGTTGAGTATAAAGTTTACAAAAACACCATGATGAGATTCGCATTTAAAGATACTGGATTTGAGGAATTTAATGAGTTTTTAAAGGGTCCAAATGCTATTGCTTTTGGATATGATGACCCAGTACAGGCAGCTAAGATTACAAGTGAATTTGCTAAGGAAAACAAGAACTTAGAAATTAAGGCAGGTATTGTAGATGGTAAAATCATCGATTTAGAAGGTGTTAAAGCCTTAGCTGAATTACCATCAAAAGAAGTGCTTATTGCACAAACCCTTGGTGGATTCAATGCACCTATACAAGGATTTGTTAATGTATTACAAGGTACAATTAGAGGCCTTGCAATAGTATTAGATGCTATTAGAGAAAAACAAGAAGCACAACAATAATAAAAAAAGAAAATATTTGGAGGGATTTATAAATGGCGAGTGAAAAAGTATTAAATTTAATTGAAGAGGTAAAGAACTTAACAGTTCTAGAATTAGCAGAATTAGTTAAAGCATTAGAAGAGGAATTTGGAGTATCAGCAGCAGCACCAATGGCAGTTGCAGCAGCTCCAGTAGCAGGTGCAGCAGCAGCACCAGCAGCAGAAGAAAAAACAGAATTTGATGTTATCTTAGCATCAGCAGGAAATGAAAAAATCAAAGTAATCAAAGCAGTTAGAGAAATTACTGGTTTAGGATTAAAAGAAGCTAAAGAATTAGTTGACAATGCTCCAAAGCCAATTAAAGAAGGAGCTTCAAAAGAAGAGGCTGAAGAAATTAAAGCAAAATTAGAAGAAGTAGGAGCACAAGTAGAATTAAAATAATTAAATAATAAAAAAGGCTTTCGAAAGGAAAGCCTTTTTTGTACATAATAGAAAATTATTCTTGACATAGAGGAAGTCTTGTGATAGTATGTTAAGATGCACAATGCTGCAAAAAAATAGTTAATGGTATAAAATTTAATTAAATTGACAATATTATAATATGTTTGCAAGTTTTGCCAAAAGCAATTATGCTTTTGGATATTTTAGTTTAATAAGGGGTGAAAGTTTAATGGTACATCCTGTAACCTACGGTAAGCGTGTTAGGATGAGCTATTCACGCATTGATGAAGTACTAGAAATGCCTGATTTAATAGAGGTTCAAAAATCCTCTTATGAATGGTTTCTAAAAGAAGGTCTAAGAGAGGTATTTGAAGATATTTCTCCCATCCAAGACTATACAGGAAATTTGATATTGGAGTTCGTTGATTATCACATCGGAAAAAATATTAAGTATAGTGAGCATGAAGCTAGAGAAAGAGATGCTAGTTATTCTGCACCACTTAAGGTAAAGGTAAGACTAATAAATAAGGAGACTGGGGAAGTAAAGGAACAAGAAGTCTTTATGGGAGACATACCTTTAATGACCGAAAATGGTACTTTCATCATTAATGGTGCTGAAAGAGTAGTAGTAAGCCAATTAGTAAGATCACCAGGAGTATATTATTCTGAATCCATAGATAGGACTGGAAAGAGGCTTTATAATGCTACAGTAATACCTAATCGGGGTGCCTGGTTAGAGTATGAAGCCGATTCCAATGATATAGTATATGTAAGGGTGGATAGGACCAGAAAACTTCCTATTACAACCTTGCTAAGGGCCTTAAAATTCCAGACTGACGCAGAAATCATAGAAGTCTTAGGAGAAACTGAACAGGTACTAAACACCTTAGAAAAGGATACTACTACTAACCAAGAAGAAGCCTTATTGGAAATATATAAAAGATTAAGACCTGGAGAACCACCTACGGTAGAAAGTGCCAAAAATCTTATAAGGAACCTATTCTTCGACCCCAAAAGATATGATTTAGCAAAGGTTGGAAGATATAAATTTAATAAAAAATTAGCTCTATATAATAGAATAAATGGAAGAAAGGCAGCAGAAGATATTTATAACTTAGAAACTGGAGAAATCTTAGTTGCCAAAGGAGAAAAGATTACTAGAGAAAAGGCTATAGAAATTGAAAACACAGGAATTAACAAAGTTGATATACTACTAGATGATGGTAGAAAAATTAGGGTTGTAGGAAACAATTTTGTTAGCGGAAAGGCATTTAATTTACCATTTTCCTTAGAAGAACTTGGACTAAGGGAAAAAGTATATTACCCCCTAATGAAGGAGTTAATTGAAACCTATGAAGATAAAGAAGAGCTAAAGAAAGCCATCGAAGAAAGGGTCAAAGAATTATCTCCAAAAAATATTACTGTTGATGATGTAGTTGCAAGTATCAATTATGAATTAAATCTATTTTATGGTGTTGGAAGCATAGATGATATTGACCACCTAGGAAATAGAAGGTTGAGATCTGTAGGAGAATTGATGCAAAATCAATTTAGAATAGGCTTATCAAGAATGGAAAGAGTAGTTAGAGAGAGGATGACTATTCAAGATATCGATGTTGCAACTCCTCAGGATTTAATAAATATAAGACCAGTAGTAGCTGCAATTAAAGAGTTCTTCGGCAGCAGTCAGCTTTCACAATTCATGGATCAAACAAATCCACTGGCTGAATTAACCCACAAGAGAAGAATGTCTGCATTGGGACCAGGAGGGCTTAGCCGTGATAGGGCAGGCTTTGAAGTAAGAGACGTACATCATTCCCACTACGGTAGGATGTGTCCAATTGAAACTCCAGAGGGACCTAATATTGGACTTATTACATCCTTAACTACCTATGCAAGAATCAATGAATATGGTTTTATAGAATCTCCCTATAGAAAAGTGATTAAGGGAGAAGGGAAAGTAACCGATGAAATAGAGTATTTAACTGCAGATGTAGAAGATGAGTTCATTATAGCCCAATCCAATGAAAAATTAACCCCAGATGGATTTTTCGAAAACTCTAGGGTAGTAGCTAGAGGTAAAAACGGCGTAATAGATATTTATCCAAGTACAGAAGTTGACTATATGGACGTTTCACCTAAGCAAATAGTTTCAGTAGGAACTGCCATGATTCCCTTCTTGGAAAACGATGACGCAAATAGGGCATTGATGGGTGCCAACATGCAGAGGCAAGCTGTTCCGTTGTTAAAGACTGAAGCTCCCATTATTGGAACTGGTATCGAATATAAGGCAGCAAGGGATTCTGGTACAGTCGTTATAGCCAATAGCTCAGGAGTGGTAGAAAAGGTTAGTTCATCTGAAATTGTCGTAAGAAGAGACGATGATAATCAGCTTGAAAGATATAAGCTATTAAAGTTTAGAAGATCTAACCAAGGTACTACTATCAATCAAAGACCTATAGTTACCAAGGGAGAAAGAATAGAAAAAGGCCAAGTTATAGCCGATGGTCCAAGTACAGACCTAGGAGAAATTGCCTTAGGTAAAAATCTTCTAGTAGCCTTTATGACTTGGGAAGGATATAACTACGAGGACGCTATTTTAATAAGTGAAAAATTGGTAATAGATGATGTTTTAACATCTATTCATATTGAAGAATATGAGTCAGAAGCTAGGGATACTAAACTAGGGCCAGAAGAAATAACTAGAGATATACCAAATGTTGGAGAAGACATGCTAAAGGACTTGGATGAACGTGGTATCATTAGAATCGGTGCTGAAGTTAAATCTGGCGATATCTTAGTAGGAAAGGTAACTCCAAAGGGAGAAACCGAACTAACTGCAGAAGAGCGACTACTTAGGGCAATATTTGGTGAAAAAGCAAGGGAAGTAAGGGATACTTCCTTGAGAGTACCCCACGGTGAATCAGGAATAGTAGTAGATGTAAAAATATTCTCAAGAGAAAATGGAGACGAACTTCCACCAGGAGTCAACCAAATGATAAGGGTATATGTTGCTACCAAGAGAAAGATTAGTGTTGGAGACAAGATGTGCGGCCGTCACGGTAACAAGGGGGTAATTTCAAGAATACTTCCAGAGGAAGACATGCCTTACTTGCCAGATGGTACTCCAGTTGAGATAGTTCTTAACCCATTGGGAGTTCCCTCCCGTATGAATTTGGGTCAAGTCTTAGAGGTACATTTAGGGCTAGCAGCTAAAAAATTAGGTTGGCATGTTGCTACACCCGTATTTGACGGTGCCAATGAAGAAGATATAATAGAAGCCTTAAAGGCAGCAGGCTACCCAGAAAATGGTAAAATCTATTTAAGAGATGGCAGGACTGGAGAATATTTCAATAATCCAGTAACTGTAGGCTATATGTATATGTTAAAACTTCACCATCTTGTAGATGATAAAATTCATGCAAGGTCTACAGGACCATACTCCTTAGTAACACAACAACCACTAGGAGGAAAGGCTCAATTTGGAGGTCAAAGATTTGGAGAAATGGAAGTTTGGGCGCTAGAGGCCTATGGGGCAGCCCATACCTTACAGGAGATTTTAACAGTTAAGTCTGACGATATAGTAGGTAGGGTTAAGACCTATGAGGCTATAGTAAAAGGAGAAAATATCCCTGAACCAGGAGTTCCAGAATCTTTTAAAGTATTGATAAAAGAACTACAAAGTTTAGCCTTAGACGTAAAGATTTTAACTGAGGAAGATCAAGAAATAGAAATTCAAGAATCCATTGATGACGAGTTATCAGATATTGACTCCATAAGTGAAGAATTAGGCGGAGAAAATACTTTCTCCAGCGATGATTATGAAGAGGATAGCAATGAAGAAGATATGTCTACAGGATTCATATTAGAAGAAGACGATTTCGATGAAAATTTGGATTTTGATGACGATGATTTAGATTACGATGATGAGGATGACTTCTAAACCTAGGACCTTATGTCCTAGGTCTTAAATAAACTTTAATAATTTTATTAGGAAAGGAGAGAATGCTCCTTGTTAGAGTTCAACAATTTTGACTCAATTAGAATTGGGCTAGCTTCACCCGAAAAAATCAGACAATGGTCTAAGGGGGAAGTAAAAAAACCAGAGACTATAAACTATAGAACCTTAAAACCAGAGAAAGAAGGATTATTCTGCGAGAAAATATTTGGACCTACTAAGGACTGGGAATGTCATTGTGGGAAATATAAAAGGGTAAGATATAAGGGTGTAGTTTGCGACAGGTGTGGAGTAGAAGTTACAAAATCTAAGGTACGTAGAGAAAGACTTGGTCATATTGAATTAGCAGCACCAGTGTCCCATATATGGTATTTTAAAGGCATACCCAGTAGAATGGGGCTATTATTAGACATGTCCCCAAGGTCTTTGGAAAAAGTTTTATATTTTGCATCCTATATAGTTGTTGATCCAGGAGATACTCCATTATACGAAAAACAATTACTTACAGAAGCGGAATATAGGGAAGCCTTAGACAAATACGGTAATAAATTCAAAGCAATGATGGGCGCTGAGGCCATTAAGATACTTCTTCAAAAAATAGATTTAGATAAGGAAGCAGAGGAGCTACGCCAACAATTAAATGAATCATCAGGACAAAAGAAAGTCAGAATAACTAGAAGGCTTGAAGTAGTAGAAGCCTTTAGAACTTCTGGAAATAAGCCTGAGTGGATGATTCTAGACGTTATACCAGTCATTCCACCAGATTTAAGACCCATGGTTCAATTAGATGGAGGAAGATTTGCAACTTCAGACTTAAACGACCTATATAGAAGGGTTATAAATAGAAACAACAGGCTTAAAAGGTTACTAGACCTAGGTGCACCAGATATTATAGTAAGAAATGAAAAGAGAATGCTTCAAGAGGCAGTAGACGCACTTATAGATAATGGTAGACGTGGTAGGCCCGTAACAGGTCCAGGAAACAGGCCATTAAAATCCCTATCAGATATGCTAAAGGGAAAACAGGGAAGGTTTAGGCAAAACCTTCTAGGTAAGAGAGTCGACTATTCAGGCCGTTCAGTAATAGTAGTAGGACCAGAACTTAAATTCTATCAATGTGGAATACCTAAGAAAATGGCCTTAGAACTCTTTAAGCCATTTGTAATGAAAAAATTAGTAGAAAAAGAATATGCCCACAATATTAAATCTGCTAAGAGAATGGTTGAAAGGGTAAAACCTCAAGTGTGGGATGTATTAGATGAAGTAATTAAAGACCATCCTGTACTATTAAATAGGGCTCCAACCCTTCACAGACTAGGAATTCAAGCCTTTGAACCAGTACTAGTAGAAGGTAAGGCTATAAAATTACACCCCCTAGTTTGTACAGCATACAATGCAGACTTTGACGGTGACCAAATGGCTGTCCACGTGCCCTTATCAGCAGAGGCACAAGCTGAAGCAAGGCTTTTAATGTTATCTACAAACAACATTTTAGCACCAAAGGATGGAAAGCCCATTACTACTCCAACCCAGGACATGGTATTAGGAGCTTATTATTTGTCAGTTGAAATTCCTGGAGAAGTTGGAGAGGGCATGGTCTTTAAGGATTACGAGGAAATGCTTACTGCATATTATAATGGTTATGTAGGTTTGCATGCTAGAGTAAAGGTTAGGATTAAACTCAACAAAGAGGATAGGGGAAAAATTGTTGAGTCAACAGTAGGCAGGTTCATATTTAACGAGCATATTCCTCAAGATCTTGGGTTTGTAGATAGAAATGTAGATAAATACTCACTAGAAATAGATACCTTAGTTGACAAGAAGGTTTTAGGCCAGATAATAGATAAATGCTTCAGAAAACACGGTAATGCTGTTACTGCTAAGGTCCTAGACCATATTAAAGAGCTAGGCTTTAGATACTCTACTAAAGGTGCCATATCTATTTCCATGGGAGACATATTTGTACCTAAGGTGAAAGAAGAATTAATCAAGAAGGCAGAAGTAGAAGTAGATAAGCTTGAAAAGTCATACCGCAGAGGACTTATTTCAGACGAGGAAAGATATGAGAGGGTTATAGAAATATGGAATAGGACTACAGAGGAACTAACAGAAAGACTAATGGACGACTTAGATCCTATGAATAATATCTATATCATGTCCCTATCAGGTGCGAGAGGTAGCGTTAACCAAATTAGGCAATTGGCTGGTATGAGGGGACTTATGACCTCTGCCACTGGTAAGACCATAGAAATTCCTATTAAATCTAACTTTAGGGAAGGCTTATCAGTACTTGAATTCTTTATTTCAACCCATGGTTCTAGAAAGGGACTAGCAGATACTGCCTTAAGAACAGCTGACTCAGGATACTTAACTAGAAGGTTAGTAGACGTCAGCCAAGATGTTATAGTTAGGGAAGTAGATTGTGGTACAGATGAATATCTATTGGTTAAGGCTTTTAAAGACGGAAATGAAATAATTGAAGATTTGAAGGATAGAATTGAAGGAAGATATGCCTTCGAAGACATAATAAATCCAGAAACGGGAGAAATTATAGTTAAAGCAAATGAAATGATAGATGAAGAACAAGCTGATGAAATAGTAAAAGCAGGTATTACTGAAGTAAAGGTTCGCTCAGTTTTAGGATGTAAGACAAGGTACGGAGTATGTGCCCATTGCTATGGCAAAAACTTAGCTACAGGAGACAAGGTAAATATAGGAGAAGCAGTTGGAATTATAGCAGCCCAATCAATTGGTGAACCTGGTACACAGCTTACAATGCGTACCTTCCATACAGGTGGAGTTGCTGCTGCAGCAGATATTACTCAAGGTTTACCAAGGGTTGAGGAACTATTTGAAGCAAGAAAACCAAAGGGTCTTGCAGTCATAGCCGAAAACTCAGGAGTAGTAACCATAGAAGAAGGAAAAAGAAAAAAAGAAGTGATTATAACATCACCAAATGGGGAATCTATGAGGTACAATATAGTTTATGGGGCTAGACTAAAAGTTAAAAATGGTGATATAGTAGAAGCAGGAGACGAATTAACAGACGGCTCAGTGAATCCACACGATATCCTAAAAATAAAAGGTGTAAAGGGAGTTCAAGACTATTTAGTAAAAGAAGTTCAAAGAGTTTACAGGCTGCAAGGTGTAGACATTAATGATAAACATATTGAAATCATAGTTAGACAGATGTTATCTAAGGTAAAAGTAGAGGAATCAGGAGATACAGATATGCTGCCAGGTTCCTTAGTAAATATTTTTGAATTTGAAGAAAAGAACCAAAAAGCAATAGAAGAAGGATTGAAGCCAGCCACTGGAAGAAGGGCCCTATTAGGAATTACGAAGGCTTCACTAGCCACAGACTCATTCCTATCTGCAGCCTCATTCCAAGAAACTACTAGAGTATTGACCCAAGCGGCAATCGAAGGTAAAGAAGACCATCTATTAGGATTAAAAGAAAATGTAATTATTGGAAAACTTATACCTGCTGGTACAGGAATGAGAAGGTATAAAAATATAAATGTTTTAGTTAATCATGAAGATGAAGAAAGCGTAGATGAATTAAATGTTGACAGTGGGAACAACTGATGGTAGAATGTATAAGTGTGCAAATTTTAAGCTACTTCTCGATAACATGAAGATTATGTGGACATAAGGTCCACATAATCTTTGAAATGTTAAAAGGAGGAGAGTATTATGCTTTCAAAATTAAAAACCGACAATAAGGTTGTCGGGACTAAGCAAGTAAAAAGAGCTTTAAACTCAAAGGAAGTTGAGGCGGTTTTTATTGCTAAGGATGCAGAAAGCAAAATAACAGATGAAATTGTTGAGATTTGCAATGAAAAGCAAGTTCAAGTTGTCTATGTTGATACAATGAAAGAACTTGGAAATGCTTGTGGTATTGATGTAAACGCAGCTACCGCTGCGTTGCTAAAATAGATTAAAGGAGGTGCCTTATGCCAACAATCAATCAATTGATTAGAAAGGGCAGAAAAAAGGTTGAATACAAATCTAAATCCCCTGCCTTAAGAGTTAATCTAAACACCTTAAAGAAGAAGGAAACAGAGGTTAATTCTCCGCAAAAAAGAGGGGTATGCGTTGCAGTAAGAACTGTTACACCAAAGAAGCCTAACTCTGCTTTAAGAAAAGTTGCAAGGGTTAGACTTACTAATGGTGAAGAAGTTGCTGCATATATCCCAGGAATAGGACACAACCTACAAGAACACAGTGTTGTCCTAATAAGAGGTGGGAGAGTTAAAGACCTTCCTGGTGTTAGATACCATGTAATTAGGGGTACCTTGGATGCTGCTGGTGTTGAAAACAGAATGCAAGGTAGATCTAAGTATGGGGCTAAAAAGCCAAAGGATAAAAAATAATAGTGCTTAAAATGCAGGATGTATAATCCATTTATATAGATGCATTTTGGCACAGTCGGTATTTTTACCGAGTACCAATGAATCTACTTAATATGGTTAAGGAGGGAAGAATAGTGCCAAGAAAAGGACATGTACCAAAAAGAGAAGTCATGCCAGACCCAATATACAATGATACTGTTGTTACTAAGCTTATCAATGGAGTAATGCAAGATGGCAAAAAAGGTATTGCCCAAAGAATTGTATATGGGGCATTTGACTATATCAGGGAAAAGACCAATGAAGACCCATTGGAAGTCTTCTATAAAGCATTGAACAATGTTATGCCTGTACTAGAAGTAAAAGCAAGGCGTATAGGTGGAGCGACATACCAAGTCCCAGTTGAAGTTAGACCAGAAAGAAGACAGACCCTTGGCCTTAGATGGTTAATTGCCTATGCTAGGCAAAGGGGAGAAAAGACCATGATAGAAAGACTGGCAAAAGAAATATTAGATGCTTCAAATGGTATGGGTGCAAGTGTTAAGAAGAAAGAAGATACTCATAAAATGGCAGAAGCTAATAAAGCATTCGCACACTACAGATGGTAGATTAACATTCTTAATGTGTGGAGGGGGACCAAGATTCAAGAAGAAGGAGGAAAAATTGTGCCAAGAAAAATCGCGTTGGAAAAGACTAGGAATATCGGCATAATGGCTCATATTGATGCAGGAAAGACAACCACCACAGAGAGAATTTTGTTTTACACTGGTAAGATACACAAAGTAGGAGAGACTCATGAGGGAGCAGCCCAAATGGATTGGATGGAACAGGAACAAGAAAGAGGTATTACAATTACCTCCGCCGCCACTACCTGTATGTGGAGAGACCATAGGATAAACATAATCGACACACCAGGCCATGTGGACTTCACAGTAGAAGTAGAAAGGTCCCTAAGGATCCTAGACGGTGCAGTTGCATTATTCTGCGCTAAAGGAGGAGTAGAGCCTCAATCCGAAACTGTTTGGAGGCAGGCTGACAAATATAATGTACCTAGATTAGCCTTCATCAATAAGATGGACATAGTTGGAGCAGACTTTTTTAGAGCAGTAGACATGATAAGAGACAGACTAAGTGCAAACCCAGTTCCAATACAATTGCCAATTGGAAAAGAAGATACTTTTGTTGGTGTAGTAGATTTAGTTAAAATGAATGCTAGGATATACAAGGATGATTTAGGTGAGCAAATAGAAATTGCTGAAATACCATCTGACATGTTAGACTTAGCTGAAGAATATAGAGAAAAACTGCTTGAAAGCATATCTGATTTTGATGAAGAACTAATGATGAAATATTTAGAAGGTGAAGAAATAACCGAGGAAGAGCTTATGAAGGCCATTAGGAAGGCGACAATTCAAGTTGCAATTACGCCTGTTTTATGTGGTTCTTCCTATAGGAATAAAGGGGTACAGCCTCTTTTAGATGCAATAATTGACTATCTTCCTTCTCCTTTAGATATACCCCCAATTAAAGGAATGGGAGTAAAAACTGAAGAAGAGGAAGAAAGACTAGTATCAGATGATGAACCTTTTTCTGCATTAGCATTTAAGATAGTTTCAGATCCTTTTGTTGGTAAACTTGCATATTTTAGGGTGTATTCGGGTAGCCTTAAATCAGGCAGTTATATACTAAATTCTACTAAAGGGAAAAAAGAAAGAATAGGAAGAATACTACTCATGCATGCCAACAAGAGGGAAGAAGTTGATGAAGTATTTGCGGGAGATATAGCAGCAGCTGTAGGATTAAAGGATACTTCTACTGGAGACACTTTATGTGATGAAAGCCATCCTATAGTATTAGAAACTATGGAATTCCCAGAGCCTGTTATTCGAGTAGCTATAGAGCCTAAGACAAAGGCATCTCAAGATAAAATGGCTACTGCTTTAGCAAAACTAGCAGAAGAAGACCCAACATTTAAGACCTATACAGACGAAGAAACTGGTCAAACTATAATTGCAGGTATGGGTGAACTACATCTAGAAATAATCGTAGATAGGCTTTTAAGGGAATTTAAAGTAGAAGCTAATGTAGGAAGTCCGCAGGTAGCATATAAAGAATCTATCCAAGCAGCTGCAGAAGCAGAAGCTAAATATGTAAGACAATCTGGTGGCCGTGGACAATATGGTCACGTCAAGATAAAAATAGAACCACAAGAACCTGGAACAGGCTACGAGTTTGTAAATGCTATAGTGGGTGGAGTTATTCCTAAGGAATTTATACCTGCTGTAGATGCTGGGATTCGAGAAGCATTGGAATCAGGTGTTCTTGCAGGTTATCCAGTGTTAGATATAAAAGTTACTCTTTATGATGGTTCCTATCACGAAGTAGACTCTTCTGAAATGGCATTTAAAATAGCAGGTTCCATGGCTGTTAGAGAAGCTATTATGAAAGCAAAGCCAGTACTTCTAGAACCTGTGATGAAAGTAGAAGTAATAGTGCCTGAAGAGTATATGGGTGATGTAATAGGGGATATAAACTCTAGGAGAGGTAAGATTGAAGGTATGGAATTAAGAAGTGGCGCCCAAGTTATCAGAGGATTTGTGCCTCTATCAGAAATGTTTGGTTATGCCACAGACCTTCGTTCTAATACTCAAGGTAGAGGAGTATATTCCATGCAGTTTGATCACTATGAACCAGTGCCAAACAATATTGCAGAAAAAATTATAGGACAAAAATAATCTAGTTAATTATAAGGAGGAAATAAAATGGCAAAAGCAAAATTTGAAAGAACAAAACCACACGTAAACATAGGAACAATTGGTCACGTAGACCATGGTAAGACAACATTAACAGCAGCAATAACAATGGTTTTAAGCAAAAGATATGGATCTGGAGAGGCCGTTTCCTATGATAACATAGACAAGGCACCAGAAGAAAGAGAAAGAGGAATAACTATCTCCACATCCCACGTTGAGTATGAAACACCAAATCGTCACTATGCACACGTAGACTGTCCAGGACACGCTGACTATGTAAAGAACATGATAACAGGAG
>JAAYHU010000026.1 GCA_012735245.1 Tissierellia bacterium | reverse complement strand
GTTGATTTTCCACCTCCTGCAAAAACTAAAAAACTCCCGTTCCTAAGATATCCTTAGGAACGAGAGTAACCCGTGTTGCCATCCTAATTCACCTATATTTCACAATATAGGCCTCTTTAGGTACGTAAATATAAATAATATTGATTATACCCTATCACTATAACGGGCGAACCCGTTGCAGCCTTGGCATATACTTTACATATACCTCGGTGCAAAACTCAGAGGCCCTCTTCACTTTAATAAACTTTGTTCCCTTTCACCAACCGGAACTCGCTGCAAAAGTTTTCTTAAAGCTACTCTCCTCATCACTGTTTTTTATAAAATTAACATAGATTATAAGATAAAATAAAGGAAAAGTAAATACCTTTTTTAAAAAATTTAATCTAATTACCTTTCCTTTATTTTCCAACAAAATGCCCTATCATGGAGAGGTACTTTTTATTTAAAGCACCGTATTTACTGCCTTTTCTATTCTCATTAGGGCTTCTTCTACCATGGATCTGGGACAGCCTATGTTTAATCTCAAAAAGCCTTCTCCTTCCTTGCCAAAGGTTGATCCATCGTTTAACAATACCCTTCCCTTTTCTATCATTAGCTTATTTAATTCACCCTGGCTCAACCCAAGCCCTCTACAATCTAACCATAATAGGTAAGTGCCTTCTGGCCTGATTACCTTAATTTTAGGTATCTTCTTCTCTATATAATCTATTGCATAGTCTGCGTTTTCTTCAATATAAACAAGGGCTTCTTCTAACCACTCTTTCCCATGAGTATAGGCTGCCTCTAAGCCTACTGCACCAAAAATGGATACATGGCCTATCTCTAGTTTCGATATTTCATTCTCATACTTTTTTCTAATATCTTCATTTGGTATTATTACAACAGATGTATATAAGCCAGCTATATTAAAGGTTTTACTAGGTGCAATTAATGTAATTGATTTCTCCTCCATATCCTTAGAAAGGGAAGCTATATTTATATGCTTATAACCTTTAAAGATTAAATCGCAATGTATCTCATCTGATATTACAAACACATTATTTTCAATACAAAGCTTAGCTAGCCTTTCAAGTTCTTCCCTACTCCAAACCCTGCCCACCGGATTATGGGGACTGCATAGGAGAAGTACCTTAGCACTTTTAATTTTTTTCTCTAAATCATGAAAGTCTATTGTATATTTTCCATTTTCAACAGTGAGGGGATTAGTTATCAAGGTCCTTTTATTATTATTTATAACTCTGAAAAAAGGAGGATATACTGGTGGCTGTATAATTACTCCATCATTTTCCTCAGTTAAAATCCTAATACCTAGGTTAAATCCTGCAACTACTCCTGGCATAAAGAGGATCCATTCCTTTTTTATATCCCAATTATATCTAGTCTTTACCCAGCTTATAATGGAATCATAGGTAGAATCTGGTATAAAGTTATAACCAAAAACCCCATGTTCAACTCTTTCTTTTAAAGCATTGATTATTTCATGGCTAGATTTAAAATCCATATCTGCAACCCACATAGGTAAAATATCCTTGCTACCATAGTTTGGCTCAAGGCTATCCCACTTCACGCAGGCAGTATTTTTTCTATCAACAAATTCATCAAAATTGTATTTCATCCTGTCATCCCTTCCTTCTTTTGTTTATTTATAAAAATAAAAATTATCCTTTAATAAAATTCGGCACCTTCCTTAGATAACCTTTCTTTCCAAAGCATTTTAAGTATTTCCAGTTCTTCACTATAGTCAGTTTTCGATTCATCTTCATCATATTTTAACTTTTCCAATATGTCTATTGTAAAGGCTAGTTCTCCCTCTTCTTTCCAAGCCTTTTGAAGTCCATGATTTGGGTGGTTACCAAAGTTTAATTTAAACTTTGTGCTATTTATACCAGCTTTTAAATCATGGGTTCCTTCAATATAATATTTGTTATTGGACTTAGATTTAATTATAAATACACCCATATCGGGCTTCATATTTTTATATAATTCCTTAAGTTCTCTTTTTCTATCCATTTGACTATTCCTTCCTTTCAAACTTATTAATTACTGAGGGTTTCTAAAATCATATCTACCTCACTGTCTACTCCATTTAAATAATTATCAATACTTTTTTCAATATAAATATCTGGATAAAGTGAGTCAATTCCATATCCCTTAACTAATTCAAAATATTTTGTTGAATACCATACTACAATAGGAGAGTTTTTAAGGGTAAAAGATCTTAGCTCTCCATAATGATTTATAATTCCCCCAGTTGGTGTACCCACAAGTTTGCTATCTAGTTTTTCTTTTATCTGTATTGCATTGATAATTGCCTATGAAAATGTGTTTTCCCCTATAATTGTATATACATCAAAACCAAAGTTCTTCTTTAACTGTTTTAATTCAGAAATCATAGGCTCAAAAATCCTAGAATTGCCTCCAGTATTATATCTTAAATCTATGATAACTGCTTTGCATTTGCCTTTTTTGATTTCCTTTTTAACTATGTTAACAAACTCTTTCATGGGAAGGTCTGTGCTTCTTGACAGCTATTATATTGTATATAATAACAATCATGGTTAAGTGCCATGGCACTATAAATTCCCCTGATAGCAGTTTTAGGAAGCTTCCTCGGCTCTAGGCTAAGAATTTTAGCACTGAGCATTTCTTCTTCCCTCATTGAGTTAATTTCTAGTATTTCTTTTTTCCCATTGTCATCTTCTATTTCTAGTAGTATTGGCCCTCCTTTTTCAATTATGCCTAAATACTCTAATGACTCTCTAAAATTAATAGTATTTGAAAAGCTCCTAGTTGCCCATACTTCATTATCATAGCTCATGATTTCCCTAGCCCTATTAAATACCTGGTCTATATCCATATTATTAATTGCAAGTAATTTCCACCCCAAGTATGTTTTATTTTCTTCCTCTAACATCATCAAATGCCAATTATCGTCGAATTTATGAATGGCAAAGCCTAAGGCACTACAAAAATACTCTAAATCCTCAAATAAGGGATTAGGTTCTATATTTACATTTATAGGATTAGTCGTATCCCTTGAACAGGCTGTCAAAATATTTAATAGAATCAGCAAGATTATTAAGGAATTGATTTTTCTCATATTATCCCCCAAGATTTTTAAATCTTTATCTTCTTCCCAAAATAAGCTCTAGATGCCTTTAGTTAATTCTCTCTACATATAAGCTTCCTTTTTAAAAATTGCCTTAGCCCATTTTTTGCAATTATAAATCTATTATATATTATCTAGGAAACTATTTCATTTCTTTTTTTAGGTAATAAGTATTCAATGAGAATCAAGCTTTATAGATAACATTAATATTAGATTTAATATGTATAGATATTTTTTATAAGAAAATACTATTTTATAAGTATGAGAAATTTTATAAGGAGGCAAATAAAATGGATGCTGGAGTTAGGAACAACCTAACTGGACAAATTGAATCTATTAAAGATGATGGCCTTATGGCTCAGGTCACTATGTGAGTTGGCGGCTGAGGCAATGGAGCCCCTCGCATTACGTCCGTGATGACGAAAGATAGCTTATTGGAAGCTGGTTTCAATGAAGGAGACAAAGTAGAAGCATTGGTAAAGGCCATTAATGTAGTCATGGTAAAACAATAATTAAAATGGCGATTAAGTTATACACTTAATCGCCATTACTAATTTTTTAATATCCAAAGTATGAGATAAATAGGCCTGCTAATAGTGCAGAACCAATGTTACTAGCAACAACTGGCCCCATAGCATGCATTAAAAGATGGTTTCTAGGATTGTATTCTTGTCCTAATTTTTGTGAAAGTCTAGCAACCATGGGAACTGCAGACACACCTGAATTGCCTATTAAAGGATTTACCTTTCCTCCAGTTATTACATTCAGAAGTTTGGCTATAAGTATTCCCCCAATAGTTCCAAAGGAAAATGCAACTAAACCCAGGATAATAATAATGATTGTATTTAAGTTTAAAACTCTTTCTGCTGTAGCAGTGGCTCCTACGGAGACTCCTACTAATATAGTCAATACATTTAATAAATCGTTTTGTAGGGTACGAGTAAACCTATCTGTAACTCCACTTTCCTTAATTAAATTCCCTAGCATCAGCATTGACACTAAAGTTCCTGCTTCAGGAACAAAAACTAAGGTTCCAAGGGTTACAAATAAAGCAAATGCAATTTTCTGGCCACGAGTTACCCTTTTAGGTGGTTCCATTACAACTGCTCTTTCCTTCTCTGTAGTAAGAGCTCTCATAATTGGTGGTTGAATTAGAGGTACCAAGGCCATGTAGGAATATGCAGCAATGGTTATTACAGGTAATAAATTTGGTGCCAGCCTACTTGCAGTATATATAGAAGTAGGCCCATCGGCACTACCTATCATACCAATAGCTGCAGCTTGCTGTAAAGTGATTGGTCCAATACCAGGTATAATTTTGCCTAATAAGTATGCAGCTGCTCCAGCTACCAAAATACCCAATTGGCCACCTAATCCAATAAGTGCACTTTTAGGTGAAGCAATCAATGGACCAAAATCAGTCATTGCTCCAATACATAAGAATACCATAGGTGGATAAATTCCTAATGCAATACCCTTATACCAATAATAAATAAGTCCGCCTTCATCATACGATGAAAGACCGCCTAATGGAACATTGGCAATCAGCATGCCAAAGGCAATAGGTAGAAGTAAAAGTGGTTCATACTCTTTTTCGATAGCTAAGTAAGCCAGTAGTAGTGCAATTAATACCATTATAATTTCGGGTATGCCCATTCCCATAATAGAAAAGCCGCTAAATAAACTTTCCCATGATGTCAATTAAATCAACTCCTTATATTATTTTATATTTTTATATAACCATCTTCTAAGACTATTGCATCAAGTCCACGACCTTCTTTACATGCTTCACATTCACTTGGGCTAGAAATTTTGTATCCTGGAATATCCTTATCTGTAAATAAGGAATGGACTTCAATATTTTTAAATAAAGTTCTATTGCCATACTTATGGCTTTCTGGCAAGCTGTTAAACAGAGTTGATATGCCTACTACCCTTCCTCCATAATAGGCAAGACATTCTAGCACACTATTTACAGTTACCCCCCTTGCCATTAAGGATACCAAAAGGATAATGTTTTTGTTATAAACTAATTCCTGTGTATTAGTTTGAAAAACCAGCTTTCTATTTATATTTACTGTAGGAGTTAATACATAAATATCTCTACCTGCATTTATAACAGATGTTCCCTCCTGTAAAAGCTCCTTTGCTAAGTAGGCCCCTATTACTTCTGTTCCCTCTATACATACTATGGTATCCACCAGCTTACTTGTTAAATATGGTAATGCCAACTCTGCAGCAACATCCCGGGCTACTTTTACATTGTTTTTCAAGCTACTTAAGTCTAGATAATGTGTAGTATGATAATGTTTAGTGCTAAAATGACCAGGTATTACGTCCATTTTCACCACTGGGTTTTTACTTAATGAAACAGTAAAGCTTCTGCTTTCCACCAATATACCTCCTTTATATAAACAATAATAAACTAAGGGCCATTACAGCCATTCCGGCTATTAGTCCATAAATTGTAATATGGTGTTCCCCGTATTCTTCCGCTGATGGTAATAACTCATCAACACTTATATAGACCATAATCCCTGCAACAGCTGCAAAGATAAATCCAAATACTGTATCATTCATAAACCTATAAAGTAAAACATAGCCTACTAGGGCACCTAGAGGTTCTGATAGTCCAGACAAGAAGGATAACTTAAAGGCTTTTTTTCTACTACCAGTAGCATAGAAAACAGGCACAGCAACTGCTATCCCCTCGGGAATATTATGAATAGCTATTGCAACAGCTATGGGTATTCCAAGATGAGGATCGCTTAGGGCAGCCGTAAAAGTTGCCAATCCTTCTGGAAAGTTGTGAATTGCTATTGCCAATGCAGTAAACATTCCCATTCTCATTAGGTTTGATTTATGCTCTTCACTAGTCCCATCCATTTCCTCTACAGTATGGACTTCATGTGGGTTAGAAGTGGAAGGAATTAAATTATCTATTAACGCAATAATGAGAATTCCAAAGAAAAAACCACCAACAGTTGCCCAGTTACCTCCCCTTTCGCCAAAAGCTGAAATCAATGCATCCTTAGCCTTCATTAAGATCTCTACAAAAGAAACATAGATCATTACACCTGCTGAAAAACCTAAGGCAGCTGATAAAAACTTGGTACTAGTTCTTTTTGTCAACAATGCTAAAGCGCTTCCTATACCTGTAGATAATCCAGCAAAAAGCGTTAACGAAAATGCAAATACAATACTAGGAATATCCATATTGCACCCCTTTCAAATTATTTGTCAATCTATATTATATAATTTATATTAGCTTAATACAATTATAATACTACTCTATTTTTTTACCCCAAAATCCTATAATCCATCTTGAAACTTTAGAGTAGAATAGGCCATTATAGGGGAGGGATAAAATGGATGCTTTAAAAGGTTATTTGCCTTTGATTCTTAAAAATACCTGAGCCCATATGAGGAAATGATCCTCATAAATCGTCCGGAAGACGAAAGATTAAATATTAAAAGGCGATTAAGTCAAATGACTTAATCGCCTAAAATTTTAATTTAACTATTAAACTTTTAGTTTAAGTATCTAATTTCCCTTAGCTTGATTTATGCAATCTTCAACTGCTTCTATTACTGCATTACATGAATTAGTAGCACCAGCCACAACATCTACCTCTGTTGTTTGCTTCTCTAAGATTTCATTTATTATACTATCCATAGCTGTGTCTCCAAGACCTCCTGTTTCTTGGTGCTCAACTACAGTTATAGATTTTATTGCATCATCTGTGAAAACTACTTCTACTGTTACATCGCCATTATTTCCCTTGGCAGTAGCAGTATAAGTTCCACCCTTGTACATAGATCCTCCATCAGAGCTGCCAACATCAGTTGATTGGCTACACCCAGTAACTAAGACTACAGCCACTAACAATACTGCGAACAAGCTTGTTAACTTTTTCATCTACTTCCCTCCATTAATTATTTTTTGTATTTTTATAGCCATAAAGATATAGGAAATTCTTCATGGCTATAAATTACAATCGTTATCGTTCTATCAAAACTATCCCATCTAAGTCAAGTCGCTTTATTTCCATAAGAAACTTTTATATACCAAAACATAGTCAATAAATTTGTCTGCTGCAGAAAAATCCCTAGATTAAATCTAGGGAAAATTAGAAATTCTAAATATAAAAGATGCCTTCTTATATCTATTGGATTAGTATTTATTTTAATCTCTCAGTAGTAAATTCTAAGTCTAAGAAAAACTCCTGTCTCTTATCCTCTTCTTCTATATCTTCAAATCCCAAATGGTATACCCTAGGATTTGTATCAGATTTTACAGTTAATAGCTTGTGTTTAGTATCATATACACAAATATATCTAGTGTAGGTATTGTAGTTGTATTTTTTATTCCTAATAAATCCATTGGGCAAGGCCATTGCAGATAATATATTGTATGCATTGGAAAGGGCTTCTTTGTAATTCCTTGATTTTACATTTCTCTTAGTCAGATAATATGCCTTTATAAATCTAGAAACTGGGTCATATCCACCCGGTAAATCCTTAGCTGAATTAAAAGCTTCAAGATTATTTATATCCATAGACTTTTTTAGTCTTCTAATATGGGACTCGAAATTAGGAGAATTAGTCATAACATCATATGGGTTTTCATAATAAACTAATTCCTTCCCCTTTGGTTCAACTACAATACATCTTTTAGTAGGGTCTGCAAACATAAAATGAAAATCTGGACATATTATATTTTCTCCCCTACTATTTCTAGTAGATATATGGATATTTGGTAAATCTTCTATTAATTCATCTACAGTTTTATAGTTTGTAATGGCATAGTTAAAATAGTCTAGGCTGGAAATATTAATTTTTTCAGGATTTATTTTATTGGAATAAAGGTTAAATCCTGTAAATTCGTTGGTTATTCCTATTAAGCCATGTTCGTTTACTCCATCTTTTAATGGATTTCGGTTTTCAAAACATAATCCCATGGCCTTATATTTTGAATATAGGGGCCTTCCCATTAAATCATCTGCATAATGAAAATTTCTAGGCAAATAGATTACATTATATCTTAAAGGAACCTCATAATCCATGGTTCTCCCCATTACACATCCGTCATCATAATCTATCTTAATTCCTGTACACATAATACCTTTTATACATTCCTTCCTTTTATACAGCTTTAAGTATTTTTTTGTTTAAATAGCTTTATCACTCCTATACTGTTTAAATGTAATATCAAAGACAAAGCAATTGGGAAACCAAATAAACCTACAATTCCCAACAGCTTAGTACCAATAAACATACTCATTAAAGTTACAACTGGATGCAGACCAAGCTGTTTTCCTACAAATTTAGGTTCTATTATATTTCTTACAATTGTTATGAAAACATATAGAAGAATCAAACCTATGCCTGTTCCAAAATCCTTTTGAATTAGCTCAATTATACTCCATGGAATTAATATTCCACCAGTCCCAATTATAGGTAATATATCCAATAAGGCAATTAAGAATCCAATCAAGATTGCATTGGATATGCCTAAAATTGAAAGCCCTACAGATAGTTCAATGAAAGTAATTAACATAATTAATCCATAAGACTTGATTATTACAAAAAGGGTATTTACAAAATATCCTCTAATATTATCCATCATTTTATTCACTTTTGGACTAAACTGCCTTTTTATAAAATCAACTAGAGAATCAAAGTCAATTGCTATAAAGAATGTAGAGATTATTGTCAATAAAACCTTTACAAAAAATCCTGGCAACACAGATGCAATATTAGACAAGGAACCTAATAACGATAGTGAAAAATTAGTTATATGTTCCCCTAAAGAGCTAACAAACTGATTAAAGCCTTCACTTATCATTTCTACAATAGCTGGGTCTATATTATAAAAGGCATCTTTAATTCTTTCAGAGATATTTATAAGAAATGGTCCCAATTGTTTCTCATAAATCGATGGAAGCGATGAAATAATTTTAGAAATTCCAGAGACAAACCTTATTCCAATAAAAGAAATCACAATACCTATAATAGCATAAAATATTAAAACCAAGGCAAAAGATACCAACTTACGCGGTATTTTCAATGATTTTGATATCTTTTCCGCAGGCTTGTTTAGTATATATGCTATGATAGTAGCAAAAGCAAAAGGGCTAATTAAAGAGAGACCATATTTTAAAAAGATATAAACTAATATTACTATCAAGGAAATATATACTGTGTTAACTATAAAATGCTTTTTCTTATCATATTGGCTTTCCATTTTATACCTCCAGCATAATATTATCCATTATTCTAAATCTTATCCTAATTTATCACCTTTCTCAACAGGTTGTTCTGGCTGAACTAAAACAACGCCTTGTTTTGAATAAGTTCCCAGAATCAATACTTCTGAAATAAAATCTGCAATCTGTTTTGGAGGTAAATTCACTACCCCAAGAACCTGCCTTCCTATTAAATCTTCCATCTTATAGCATTCAGTAATTTGAGCGCTTGACTTTTTTATGCCAATTTCATCTCCAAAATCCACCCATAACTTATAAGCAGGCTTTCTTGCCTTTTCAAAAGGCTCAACTCTAATAATTTCTCCTACCCTTATATCCAGCTTCTGAAAATCCTCAAAGGTTGCCACGTGATTCTCCCCTCCAAATGAATTCTGTTTGAATCTATTATATACATAATCCCATGTATTTTTCCATTAAAATTTAAAAAATCCAGTAAAGATAAATTATCTTTACTGGATTCTCCATATCACATTATTTAATCAGTTTTTAACCAGCGCTTCTTCTTTAGCTTTCATTGATTTTTCCCACAACTCATCTGCTACAGGAGCCCATTTCTTAGCAGCTTCTTGGCATTTTGCACTTACTTCCCTTACATCTTCAGGTTCCTTTAGATGTGTTGATTTTGCTCCTGATTTTTCAACCATTCTAACTAGTGCATCGGGATTATCTAGCAATGGACAAGGCCTTAAGTGGTTTTGATTAAATGGTTGATTTTCTCTATATTGCATGAATAATGGACTCTTTAAGGCTTCAAGTATGGTTTTTTCATGAATATTTGAATCAGAATAATGGATAAATGCACAAGGTTCAATGTCTCCATTGGCGTTTATATGAAGGTAATTTCTTCCTCCAGCAATACAGCCATGAACATATTCTCCATCATTCCAGAAGTCCATAGTAAATATTGGCTTAGTTCTTCTATATTCCCTAATTCTTTCATACATGAATTTTCTCTGTTCTGGTGTTACTAGCAAATCTGGCACTGCATCTTTTCCTATAGGCATATATGTGAAGAACCAAGCAAATTTAGCTCCTCTTTTTATCATATCATCTATAAATTCTTCGCTGCCTATCACTTCAGTATTATTACGAGTATAGCAGCAGGATACTCCAAATGGCAACTTCTTATTCTTCAGAATTTCCATAGCTTTTGTTACTGCTTTATAAGTTCCTTGTCCCCTTCTCGAATCTGTAGCTTCTTCAAATCCTTCTACGCTAATGGCAGGTACAAAGTTTCTTACACGGAGCATGTCATCAGCAAATTCTTCATCAATAAGTGTTCCGTTGGTAAATGCTAGGAAAACACAGTCATTGTGTTTTTCACATAATTTAATTACATCCTTTTTCCTAACTAATGGCTCTCCTCCAGAAAATATATACATATAAACGCCTAATTCTTTACCTTGACGAATTATATTATCTAGTGTATCATAGTCTAGATTCATATGCTTACCATAATCCGCTGCCCAGCAACCGATGCAGTTCAAATTACATGCAGAAGTAGGGTCCATTAGTATTGCCCAAGGTATATTGCAATCGTTTTCTTCTATTGCTTTTTTTCTCCTTTGCCCTCCCAATATTGTGGAATTAATAAGGAAGTTTTCAAATAAAGTTTTTCTAACATCGTTATCTATATCTCTATATAGACTTATCATGTACTTATGCCAAATGTTATCTTCATCTTGAAAAACTGATTCTACTAGATCCATTTGATGTGCAACCATGTTATTTTTATCAAATTTTCTAATCCAATCAAATACCTTTGGAATATTATTTTCGGGATCTGAATCCAAGTAATTGAAAACAACCTTAAGACCTAAGGACTTTAAGCTTTCAGAAAAAGTCCTTTCGCTCACGTTAAACCCCCCTTTTTACTAACACCTTTACTTAAATTATATAATGCTAACTATTTTCTTACATTAGACAATAATTTATTTTGTCTTAATTTTTGACATTTCTCATAAAATGTCTAACTTTATGACATCGTTTAAAATTTGTATATTTTATAAATATATATTTATTTATATAATTAATATGACATCTTAGAAATAAATGGGGAGTTGCATAATGGAAAACTATCGTTTCATTAGAGGTATAATAGAATTTTCTGTAAAAAGAGGAATTGACTACATAATAGATAATCCAAAAAGGGGATTAAGGAATTTAGTAGATTTGGGAAAATTTTTTGCTTCTGGCCCCTTTCAAGAAGTATTTTTTGATATAGCCAATGAAATTCTTCATAAGGACAATAGCTTCTATTATGATATAACAGAAAACATTGTTAAAAATACTGATAAAAATATACTTACAAATTTTGGAGTTAATTTTGGATATAACAGCTTAATATATGGAGCTAGAAAAATAAGGGAAAACGAAAGAAAATTGAATTGTAAAATTCCTTGGACAATTTGTTTTGATTTCAGAAAAAAAGGCGAAAATAACTTAAATGAAGAAGAGATAATAAATACAGTTGAAAACTGGAAAAGCTTAGGAATATACTGCTATATTATATTTTTAGATAATAACGATATTCTAATGGATTTACAACCTATTATAAAGAAAAATAATGATTGTGCAATTACTGTAGTCCTAAATCCCAAAATCGTTAGTGATGATATAATAAAAAATTTAAGCTCCTTAAATAATCTATGTTTTCTTTTGCTAATAAACGACATTGATGATGTTGAATTACATTCAAGTATAGATATGTTTAAAAAAGCAAAATGCCTTTTTGGAGGGGCTTATTACTACGACGATAATAACTTTTCATATATTGAAGAAAAAAGATTTTCAGAAAAGCTAATTAATTTAAACTTAAACCTTATAATGATGATACAAAATCCAAATTGCAGTGAAACTATTGCTCAACATATACGTAAATTCGTTTATGATACAAGGCTTAAAACTTATTCCCCTTCATTTATGATGGATTTCTATGGAGATATCGAACTTATAGGAAATATTATATCTGAAATGCCTAAGAAAACCCATTTCCTAAGTATAGATAATCTCGGTTATATTGGTTTATCAAGCCTTGAAAATAAAACTGAACTAAATATACGTAAACTTCAATTTAATGAGATTTTAAATATAATAACCTAATCTTCACTTAGATATTGAGCTGCTATCAAAATTGTATTTTTTAGTAAAGATACAAATTTATCAGGAGGTATTTCAGCACCTTCCATAAGCCATTTTGAAATGGCAAGCCTAATGGCATCAGCATAAAAAGTTATGTAGAAGTCTAAATCCTTTTTATTCTTGAAAACTTCTCCTAGCTGGATTTTCATGATATTGTGCATTGTTTCTGTAAAATACTCAGAAAATGAATTTTGCCCTCTTTCTTCAAAGGCATTTTTGTAAAATTCCTTATTTTCATAGAAATATTCACATATTTTTTCTAACACTTGAAGTTTTTCCATTGGTGTATCCTTTATATAAACTATTAGTTCAGTATAAAAAATCCAATTTACTAAATCGTATTTATCCTTGAAATGATGGTAGAAAGTTTGTCTATTTAAGTTGCATTCTTTAACTATATCACTTACGCTTATTTTCTTCATTGGACGCTTCTCCATTAATTTTTTCATAGATTGCGCCAATGCCAATTTAGTTATTTGAGAGTCAGACATAATATCAACCTTCTCGTAAAAATCGTTGATTTATATCTCATTTTGATAAACCCAACACTCAGAAATACTTAAAAATGCTTTTCTAAAATTATATAACACATAATTTAAAAATTCAAATATATTAATCAAATAGAATACTTTATTACTTAATTAAACTCTTTGATATCTAACTTTCAAATAATAACACCTTTCATATTTATTCATCCCATATTAAATAAATTCGTTAATACATCTCCTATATTAAATCCTCTATATTTATTCCCCCAATTTCAATATACCAACATTATAAAATTTTTTATTTATAAAAATAGCGAGCTTACATTTTTTTACAGAATGATTTATATATCGACATTTTAAGATAAGTTTGATATAATTTTTTTGTGTTTAAAAATTAACAAGAGGAGGAGTTAATTTGAAAAAATTTACTAGTATTTTATTAGCATTGCTACTTATTTTAGGTACAATAGCAGGATGTACTAAAACTGAAACAACCACTTCACCACAACAAACAGATACGAATTCCAATGAAAATACTCCAGCATTAATTGATGGAGATTATGAAGTTGAAGTTAAGGGACATAACGGACCAATGAAAATTAAAGTTAGTTTCTCAAATAATACTATTACTAATGTGGAAATAATAGAACATTCAGAAACCAAAGTACTTTCTGATCCAGCAATAGAAGGAATACCTGCTGATATAGTAAAATATAACAGTATAAATGTCGATACCGTAGCAGGAGCTACAATTACATCATATGCTATTATAAATGCTGTTCGCACTGCTATAAATGAAGCTGGTGGAAATCCAAATAATTTCCAAAACGGAATTAGTAAACCAACCCCTGAACACAAAACCATTGAAACTGATATAGTAGTTGTAGGAGCTGGTGCTGCAGGTATAGCAGCAGCATTAAAAGCAGACGAATTAGGAAGCAAAGTTATATTATTAGAAAAAACAGGTCAAATCGGTGGAGAAATCGTTGTAAGTGGCGGCAACCAAGTAGTTATGGGTTCAGAATTACAAAAACAAGCTGGCGTAACTAATGACACAGTTGAAAGCATGGTTAATGACTTTATGAAAAATGGTGCAAACCTAAATGACAAAAAAATGTTGACTTTATTTGCTAAAAATGTAGGTAGAGCAACCGATTGGATGAATCAATATGTTGGAGTCCAATATGATATGGAAGGCGGACTACATAAATTAGCAGAATATCAATATGATCGTGAGCTTGCGTATAAAAATGGCGGCCCAGGATTTGCTAGAAGTGCCCTTGAAAAAATACAATCTTCAAATATCGAACTTTATTTAAATACTAAAGCAACTGAGCTTAAAGTTGATGAAAAAGGCAATGTTATAGGAGTTCTTGCAGAAGATAAATATGGAAACACCTATGATATCACTGCTAAGGCAGTAGTTCTTGCTACAGGTGGATATGGTGCTAATAAAGAACTTCTATCCGAAGATTTAGCAAATGCTCTATTCTATGGCCGTTCAACAGCTACAGGAGATGGCCATATAATGGCTCAAAAAATTAATGCTAAATTCCAATTAATGGATTACGGCAAAAGATATCCAAATGGTATAGAAGTTTCACCGGGTATAGCTAAGTCTACAATTGCTGGAAATATTGTTGCATTCAACGAACACAGTGCAATTCTTATAAACAAGGAAGGTAAACGTGTTGTAAATGAAAAGGCTTCCAACCGTACTATACTCGAAACTCTAGTTCAACAAACTGATCAAATGCTATATCTTTTAATGGATCAAACAACATTTGATGCTTGGAAAGCAAAACTTGGTCCTGCAGGTATATCCGAATCTGATATCAATAGCTGGTTAGAAAAGAATGGCAGTACTACTCCATATTTCATGACTGGCAAAACAATAAAGGAATTAGCAGAAGTATCAGGAATTCCTGAAGAAACTTTACAAAATACTATTGATACTTACAATAGTTATGTTAGAGAAGGAGAAGATAAAGAATTTGGCCGTCCAAAGGAATTTATGAACGCTGAAATTGGCGAAGGTCCATACTACTTAGTTGAACAAAAACCACGTTTTGCAACTACCATGGGCGGTGTAGTATTAAACGAAAATATGCAAGTTATCAATATTAATGACGAACCAATTCCAGGTTTATTTGCCGCTGGAGAATTAGCTAATGGAGTAATGGGGGACGATTCTCCATCAGGTGCTAATAACGCATGGGCAATCACATCAGGAATGTTAGCTGGTGAAGCTGCATCAAATTATGCAAAACAATAATATAATCTTTATAAACAATAGCCTGATTCCCATATAGGAATCAGGCTATTGCTATTATACATTTGTAATTTTAGAATTTTCCTCTAATTTTGTTAATTCACTTTCTAAAACTCCAAATTCTCTTTTGTAAATGTCTATGGCTAATTGTTGACTTTGCCTTAAATGTCCTGGAATCTTCTCCAAAATAATTTGGCTATCCTCTATTAATTTTCTCTTTCTTGCTATTTCATCTTCTAATTTCTTTCTTATATCCATTAATTAACACCTTCCCTTGGTTTGTCCATACTATTGACCTTTTCGGGAAAATCATTACAAATTTCACTTGGTGCTTCACAAGTTTCACAAGGTCTTTCTATATTCCTAATAATAACATTATTTATGCCCCTGTCTTCTATATTCTGTGGAATATTACATATTAGTACATTATCCATTACAAGATTTCCTGACGAAGTTGTATCAAGTAAAATTCCAGTATCTCCATTGTATAATATTTCATTATTTAAAAATACGCCGAGTTGACCAAGGTTTTCCATTCCCTCTCTACGATTACAGAATATATAATTTTCACTTGCGAAGAAATTATTGTATCCATTAAATATCTGATGAGTTCCTAGTTTAGTTCCTTCAACTGTATTGTCAATATATGCAGTATTACTTCCACTACTAATTATTACTCCTTGACCATTATCTATCAATAAATTATCTAATATCAAGTTATTACTTCCATAAATTTCCATTCCGTTATTTCTATTTCCAATTGCAGTATTGGCTAAGAATGCGTTGTTGCTGTCAGGGCCAAAGAATGCTTCGTATCCATCTCCATAACATTCTTTAGTCACATTTTCTACAATCCAGTTATGAGTACTTCCATTAATCAACAATATACCATCATAACAACTTGTTATTTCATTTTTCCAAATAAGATTGCTATTGGAATTTACTAATTCAATGCCATTTTCAATCATATTGCTAATTTTATTTTTCACTATTCTATTACCAATACCAAATTCCATTAATATGCCATTTCCTCTATAATGCCTCATATTGATACCTTCTATAACTACTCCAGAAACATCCACCAATATAAATGCATCAATTAGAGTACTTCGCCCATCAAAGATGACTCCAGGCCCTTTAGCTATTATTCTAATATTGTTCTTTGTTACAGCTACACTTTGAAAATATATTCCTTCCTCTAAAAGGAGCACATCCCCTTCATTTACACTGGCAGAATTAATTAACGCTGTTATATCCATTAAAGGTGTAACGTTGATTACAGCCATAATCCACTTCCTTTCTTAAAGTTAGTTTATTGCTTGTACACTATTAATATATGCTTTAGCTTTAAATGTGTGACAAGCTAAGTTGTCCATTTAAAAAATGATTTATAAACAAAAAACCACTTCAATTAATTCAATTCTTATCTTGAAGTGGCTTTAATTCAAATCCTAAAAACTTATTTATATTATGTTCTTAAATCTAACTTTCAAATGTTCTTAATAATCTCAAGTAGTGATTTGCTTCACGCAATGTATGATCTCCTAATAATGGGATTATAATAGATCTTATATTACAATCTAATATTCCTTCTGTAGCTTGAGCCTTGAACTTTCTTATTGCCTTTGTAGCTCTAAGGCTTTCCTGAGTAACTTTTTCTGCTGGTATTCTATTGTTTGTGGCATCTAAAGCTTTCTTTGTTAACCTATCAAACTCACTACCAAATTCATCGGCAATACTAAACAATTCTTCTTCAGAAGGATCTAATAATCCTCTTATAAATTTAGAATGTTCTGCCATAATCCTATTCCAAAATGCTTCTTGTTTTAAAATATTTTCTGTAATATCAATAGTTCCTTGCCTTTGAAGTGTCCTAACCATATCTAAATAAAGCCTTGCTTCCCTTGTAATATGTTCAATTAGTAATGGATAATTAAAAGTAAACATATCACATTGAAGGACATTGTCTAAAATTGTTTCTTTGAATCTTATTAATTCAGATATTAATCTAATGGCCTTATTGTTTACCCTTGATACTCTCTCTACAAGTGATCTGCTGACTGTATCATTTTGTGCTGCTAATAGATTGGCTTCATTCTTAGTAATATCGGTAGGAATATCTACCCCTGTATAAAATTCCGTAGCCTTTTCTGCTTCCAATGTAAAAGGTGTTATAACTTCACCAGATTTAAGCACATTCTTACTTACAACTCCATCAGATAAAAGTACAACATCTCTCAATAGCTCATCAAATGCCATTCTAAATTCATTAGCCCTATTGGCAAAATCAGTATCTCTAGGTGTAAAACCTAATTGAAGAAAAAGGGAATGCTCTTTCATAATTCTAGCAAAAAACAAATGAAGTTCTAAAGATTGTCTCACAAAACCTATACTCATCCTAATCACTCCATTAAATGTTTTTAATACATAGTATGTCCACATCCAATTATTTGTGACTAGGAGAATATATATTTGACAAAATTTTATTACTAATAATAAAATTAAAGCATACTTTTATCCTTAAACCTTTTCTGTAATTAAATAGTTAGTGTAAAATAATTGTAGGAAAAAATACAAAAAAGAATAGCCCCATATGTTATGATAGAAGTGTCAAAAACAAAAATCATAATAAAGGAGGCTATTCTTATGAATACAATTATACACGAAATT
>JAAYHU010000025.1 GCA_012735245.1 Tissierellia bacterium | reverse complement strand
GCAGTGAAAAATATTAATATAGAAATAAAAAAAGGTGAGTTTTTGGCTATTTTAGGCCACAACGGTTCAGGTAAGTCTACCTTAGCTAAGCTCATGAATGGGCTAATAACCCCAACTAGTGGAGATGTTTATGTAATGGGCATGAACACTAAAGAAGAAGATAAAATATGGAATATTCGGGAAAAGGCTGGTATGGTATTCCAAAACCCAGATAACCAGATAGTAGCAACCATAGTAGAAGAAGACGTGGCCTTTGGGCCAGAAAATTTGGGCATCCCCCCTAAGGAAATAAGAGAGAGGGTAGATAAGGCCTTAGAAATAGTAGAAATGACTGAATACAAAAAACATGCCCCCCACCTACTATCTGGAGGGCAAAAGCAAAGAGTAGCCATTGCAGGGATACTAGCAATGAAGCCAGACTGTATCATTTTAGATGAGCCAACAGCCATGCTAGACCCCATAGGCAGAATTGAAGTCATGAACACTATAAAGAAGTTAAATAAGGAAGAGAATAAAACAATAGTGTTGATTACCCATTATATGGAGGAGGCAGTAGAGGCCGATAGAATAATAGTATTGGAAAATGGAAATATAGTAATGGAAGGTACTCCAAAAGAAATATTCAGTCAAGTAGACAGGGTAAAAGCCCTAGGCTTAGACGTACCACAAGTTACTGAGCTAGTTTATCATTTAAGAAAAGAAGGTGTAGATTTAAAAGCAGATATATTATCAATAGAGGAATTGGTGGAATTGCTATGATAATGAAGATAGAGAACTTAAAATTCGTTTATAACCCTAATACTCCCTTTGAACAAAAAGCCTTAGATAATATTAACCTAGAAATAAAAGAAGGAGAATTCATTGGATTAATTGGCCATACGGGTTCAGGGAAATCCACCTTAGTTCAACATTTAAATGGATTATTAAAGCCTACTTCTGGAAACATAATAATCGATGGTGTAAATATTACAGAAAAGGACGCTGATTTAAAAGCAATAAGGCAAAAAGTAGGCCTGGTATTTCAATATCCAGAGCATCAATTATTTGAAGAAACCATCTATAAGGACATAGCTTTTGGCCCCAAAAATCTAGGATTAAAGGAAGATGAAGTAAGGGAAAGGGTAAAAGAGGCCATGGAACTGGTGGGATTAAATTATGAAGAGTTAAAGGATAGGTCCCCCTTTGAATTAAGCGGTGGTCAAAAAAGAAGGGTAGCCATAGCAGGAGTCTTAGCTATGAAACCTAAAATACTAATCTTAGACGAGCCAACAGCAGGTTTAGATCCTAGGGGAAGGGACGAAATCCTAGGGGAAATTCAACAACTATATGAAAAAGAAAAAATAACAATTATCCTAGTATCCCATAGTATGGAGGATATAGCAAAGTTGGTAAATAGGATACTAGTAATGCATAGGGGAAAAATAGTAATAGATGGAGAAACTAGGGAAGTTTTCAAAAAATCCAAGGAATTAGAAGAATTGGGTTTAGGAGTACCCCAAATAACCAAGTTTATGATGAAATTAAAGGAAAGAGACAAAAATATTAAAGACACTGTCCTGACAGTAGAAGAAGCTAAAGTAGAAATACTTCAATATTTAAGGAGAAAGAAAAATGCTTAAAGATATAACAATAGGTCAATACTTTCCAGGAAATACATTAATTCATAAATTAGATCCAAGAGTAAAAATAATTATTACTGCCCTGTTCATAGTTTCTCTATTTTTTATCAAAAGCTTTATACCATATTTATTTATAGTAGCCTTTATATTACTAGTTGCTAAAGTGGCTAAAATACCTATTAAGTATATCCTAAAAGGAATTAGGCCATTAATGTTTATTATCCTAATAACGTTTTTAATTAATATCTTCATGACTAAGGGAGAAGTCTTATTTGAAATAGGGCCTTTAAGTGTAACAAAGGAAGGGTTGTATTTAGCTGTTTTCATGGCATTGAGACTTTTATTCTTAATAACAGGCACATCACTACTAACTCTAACAACGTCACCTATATCCTTGACAGATGGAATTGAGAAACTCTTGTCTCCCTTTAAAAAAATCGGTTTACCTGCACATGAACTGGCAATGATGATGACCATCGCTTTGAGATTTATTCCTACACTATTAGAAGAAACTGATAAGATAATGAAAGCTCAAATGGCAAGAGGTGCTGATTTCGAATCAGGCAATATCCTAAGCAGGGCAAAAAATTTGGTACCTTTGCTAGTACCCTTATTCATAAATGCCTTTAGAAGGGCAGAAGAGCTAGCAACTGCCATGGAAGCCAGGTGTTATAGAGGTGGGGATAATAGGACCAGGCTAAATGAATTGAAATTAAATAAAACAGATATAATTTCCTTAGTATCCATGTTCATATTCTTTGGACTTATAATAAGTAGTAGGTATTTGTTGAGGTGAAAATGAAGAACATAAAATTGATTATTGAATACGAAGGAACTAATTATTCTGGATGGCAAATCCAAGAAAATGCCATTACCATTCAGGGAAAAATTGAGGAAGCCTTAGAAAAACTTTTAGGAGAAAAAGTAAAACTAATAGGTTCAGGCAGGACCGATGGGAAGGTTCATGCCCTAGGACAGGTAGCTAACTTTCTGACCAGCTCCAACATACCAGGAGACAGGTATAAATATGCCCTTAAGCAGTTACTACCTGAAGATATTACTATTATAGATTCAGAGGAAGTAGATATAAACTTCCATTCTAGGTTTGATGCAATAAAGAAGAGATATAAATATCTAGTATATAATGGCAAAATGCCAAGGGCCTTATACAGAAATTTCACCTACCATTTACCCTATGAAGTAGATATAGAAAAGATGATAGAGGCTTCAAAGTACTTTTGTGGAACCCATGATTTTGCAGCCTTTATGGCAGCAAATTCTGATGTAAACTCAACAATTAGAACAATTTATGATATTTCAATAATAAGGAAAAAAGATTTAATCCAGTTTACAGTAGAAGGTAATAGCTTTCTAAGGCATATGGTTAGAATAATAGTAGGGACTTTGCTTTATGTAGGCCTTGGAAAAATTCAGGTAAAGGCCATACCAGAGATTATAAGAGATGGGAAAAGAGAAAAAGCAGGTCCTACAGTTCCGCCTCAGGGACTATATTTAGAAAAGGTTTTTTACCCTCAAAAAACTTCTTGACATTGATAAATACATGTATTAGAATATATAAGAGTGTTTAAAAAAGCCCCGGAACTTTTTAAATATATATACTTTAGGTTGGTACAAGGAGGGAAAATGATGAAAAGCTACATGGCAAAGACTAACGAAATCGATAGGAAATGGTATCTAATAGATGCAGAGGGAAAAGTCCTAGGTAGATTAGCTTCAGAAATTGCTACAATACTAAGTGGAAAACACAAGCCAATATATACTCCTCACGTAGATACAGGTGACTTTGTTGTCGTAATCAACGCTGATAAAATAAAGCTAACAGGTAAGAAGCTAGAGCAAAAGAACTACATTTATCATACAGGCTATCCAGGTGGACTTAAAAAGATTCCCTATGAAAGATTGATTAAAGAAAGACCTGAAAGAATTATCGAGTTGGCAGTAAAAGGAATGCTTCCTAAAAATAGATTGGGAAGAAAGATGATTAAGAAATTGAAAGTTTATGCTGGACCAGAACATAAGCATGAAGCACAAAAGCCTGAAATATATGAATTTTAACCTAGATCGAAAGGAGGACTGTAAGTGTCTAAAGTACAATATTTCGGAACTGGAAGAAGAAAGACTTCTGTAGCAAGAGTAAGACTAGTACCAGGCAATGGGAATATAACCATAAATAATAGAAGCATTGACGAATATTTTGATTTTGAAACCTTAAAGGTAATAGCTAGAGAGCCCTTAGTTATTACTGAAACTTTAGATAAATATGACGTTTTTGTAAATGTTAAAGGTGGAGGATTTACTGGTCAAGCCGGTGCCATAAGACACGGTATAGCTAGAGCCCTGTTAAAGGCAGATGAAGATTTAAGACCAATACTTAAAAAAGCAGGCCATTTAACAAGAGATCCAAGAATGAAGGAAAGAAAGAAATACGGCTTAAAGAAAGCGAGAAGAGCTCCACAATTCTCAAAGAGATAGTTATTGTTTCATTACACACGAGTTTGTTTACAATTACAAAGTTTGCTTATCGCAGGCGTACAACCGTCATAGGTTTAAATACCATTGGCGGTTTTTTTGTGTTCAAAATAGATATAGAAATAAATAAAAATATGCTAAACGGACG
>JAAYHU010000165.1 GCA_012735245.1 Tissierellia bacterium | reverse complement strand
CTATGATATGGATGCCCTCTTCTAAGTGGTCCAAGATTTCTAAAATATTTTCTCTTAAAAATATATCTCTCATTTTATCCCCCTTAAAGCTTAATTTTCGGCACCATTCGCCAAAAATTAGGCACTTTTGTGCCTGTAGTTTTTATTCACTTAAATCTACTTTTTCAACTGATTCTATTTGTCGCCTTATAAGGTTTCCGCCTACCCGCTTAAATTTTTCTGGGTCGTCACTGACATAGTATTTACATATTCCGCCGTCTATTTTTTCATTGAGGAGCCCCTGCTCCTTTAATATGTTTTTTGTTAATTTTGCCGTTTCATAGGCTGGATTTACAAGCTTTACCTTTTCCCCCATTACCTTAGTTATGGTATACCTTAGGGCAGGGTAATGGGTGCAGCCTAAGACTAGGGTATCTATATTATGCTCCTTCAATTCCAACAGATATTTTTGTGCAGTTAAATATGCCACATCAGAGTTTTCCCATCCTTCTTCTACTATTTGGACGAATAAGGGACAGGCGACTCCAATGATTTCTGCCGATGGCAGTTGTTTTCTTATGTATTTCTGATATGAGTTTGAGTTAATGGTCCCTTCTGTCCCTATTATGCCTATGGTATTGTTTCTAGTAGCAGCCACTGCAGCTTTGGCTCCTGGCTCTATAACTCCTATGATGGGAATATTGAATTTTTCTTGAGCTTCTTCCATAGCTAGGGCTGAGGCTGTATTACAGGCTATGACTATGGCCTTTATGTTTTTCTTCATTAAAAAATTAAAGGATTCCATTACATATTTCACTACAGTTTCCTTTGATCTAGTTCCATAGGGAATACGGGCAGTATCACCAAAATATACTATATCTTCACCTGGAAGCTGTTCTACTATTTCTTTTAGTACAGTTAGTCCTCCTATACCTGAGTCGAATACTCCTATTGGTCTATTGTCCACGTATATCACCTCTATTACTATTTTACTAATAATAATTGTATTTTACAACAAAAAGAACATTCCCTTTTCTGGGAATGTTCTTTTAGAATGTTAATGTACCGTTTTCGTTCTTTATTAGTTGTAGGATTTGTTCTTCGCTGCCATCTAAGGCATTGATATATACTATAAAGTCGTTGTCATTGTATTTTCCTTTAAATTCGTAGCATAAGACTTCGCTTTTGCCCTTTGGTATAATGGCAAGGCGGGTTGAGTCAATATTAAAGTCCTGCCTTACCTTGCTTCTAGCCTCTGCTTCATCTATATGGGGGGATTCTATGGTCCTGTCATGATGGTTTAGGTAATAGGCAGAAGCATCAAAACCCACTATTTCCCCTGTATCCAAGGCCACCTTTACCTTGATTAAGTCTGGGTAGATTGTCACATCATTTTCTGTATTTACAAAGTTAAATAAGATGGTTCCATCGTACTTTAGGGAATAATTTGGCTCCATGTTTTCAAAGCCCTTTTCCTGTAAGTATTTCATTGCCCTTTCTTCAGCATTTTTTATAGAAATTTTTGTGTTGGCTACGGGCCTTGGGTTGTTCATCCAGATTACCTTACCGCCTTTTTTAGATATTCCCATATATATTGGTGTATTTCTTCGCTGATTTTCTGGATATAGGTTGAAGGTGTAGGCCGGAATTCTAGCTTCGTTTATATTTTCCCCTTCTTCAAAGGGTTCTATATCCCTAATATTTATATTCCCTAAGAAGTCAACTGCTGCCTTTCTTGCATCTTCCAATGATACATCGTTATTTGGAAGTCCTACTGGTTTTCTGTTAATCATCTGATCTGCAAAGGGCCCATCATATATCAGTTCTGGAGTCTTTGCAATTTGCTCGTCTAATTGTACTAGAGATGTTTGAAGTATGTTTTTATCTGCGTCTTTTATCCTGTTGAGTTGGCTAGCACTTAAGGACCCCAAGAAGAAATTGCCCTCTGCCAGATTGTTCTGTATATTGGTCAACTCTGCATTGAATTTGGCAGAGTTGTTTTGCAGGTTGCTAAGGGCCTGCCTCTGTTCATCTGTTAAATCTTCCCCTTGTAAATGCCTTTGGATAAGGTAGGTTGAATAATCTGCCGCCTGGTTGAGAAACTTTTCTGTACTGGCTGTTTCTGCATGGGTTAATGGCATTTGCCCTAGTTTGTCGTGGGCAGATATGGCCTCATTGGCTATTTGTGATAATAATAGGATGTTTCTTTCCCTTGAATTAGCAACCAGGGCCTTATTTAAGTTTACCTGGATATTTTCTATATGCTTTTTCACATCAAAGAAGAGCCTTTGATAATGGTTTTCCAGTGCTACTTCATGTTGTTTCTTTATTTGATTCTGATTATAGCCCCAAACCAATGCCCCTATGAACAAGAGGGCAAAGATAGATGGGGCTATGAGGTGTCTTCTTTCTCGCACTCTAAATCATCCTTTCTATCCTTGGAAATTCACTTCACTCAGACAGTGCATCTCTACCTGAATATTTCTTCTTATCAAATTCACCAAAGTCAAGTCTTGTTAAATTTTTTCTACCTGGGCATAACGAAGATTTTTTATTTTCAATTGTTAATTGGCTAAATTCCAAACCAGTGTTTTCCTATCTTTAACATTACTTTTCTTGACCAGATCCATTTAGATGTGGCTGTGGCTGGGTTCCAATAGTATAGACAGCCATAGGTTGGGTCCCATCCATTTAAGGCGTCCCTTGCTGCCTTAATGGAGTCCTTATTTGGCGTTAAGTTGATTTGGCCGTCTGCCACTGCAGTAAAGGCCAAGGGCTGGTATATAACTCCTGCTATGGTATTGGGAAAGGATGGATGTTTTACCCTATTGAGTACTACTGCCGCAACTGCTACCTTTCCAACATAGGGTTCACCTCTAGCCTCTCCATGAACACATCTAGCCAAGAGGTATTCGTCTGTTTGCCTATTGATTCCAGTATTTGCTGCTGCAGCCACTGCCTCAGGCATACCCAAGGCCCTAGCTGTGGCAGGTCCCACAACTCCATCTACCTGCAAACCATGTTTTGCCTGGAATTTCCTTACAGCTCTGTAGGTTCTTGGCCCGTAAACTCCATCTACTTCACCATCATAAAAACCCCATCTTAACAATTTATCCTGTACTATTCTTACGTCTTGCCCTTGGACTCCCCAATATAAGGTCCTGGGGGCAAACATGGCTTCATACCTTGATGCCGTATGAATTGGGCTTTTGGGTTCATAGAAAAGTAAAATTGAGAGAAAAACCATTGTAAAAGCTATTGTTAATATGATAAACCTTTTCAAAGTCCCTTTCTCCTTTCTTTGTTTTTCTTATTTTTAGTAAAAACTTAATTTTTATACATTAAACAAAAAAAATAACCCTCCCCAAGATTCAAGAATTTGAGCTTTGGAGAGGTCTATTCTCATTTTTTTATATATTTTTTTATCAAGTCTACTATTTTCCACTTTAATTTCAGAGGGGGCTCTTCATCTTCATTCAGTTCAATATCCAGTTCTTCTTCTAGATTATAGGCTACTGAATGGGTAATATCTACAAAACAAAGAGGGGGGAACATAACACACCACCAGTTCTTTCCCCTTCCTTCTCCTAAGGTGATGAGGAGGGTTTCATAAGCTCCTGCAGGTAGTACCAGGTTGCCATATTTCCTTGTGGGGAAATTATCTTCCCCTAAGGTTATGTTTACTTCGTAGTCCTTTCCTTCCCTGGCTACTATCCTTTCAGTTATTTTTTTCATTTCTTCCATATTATCTTTGATTATTCTCCTGCTTTCAGCTATATCTTTGATGCCTTGAAACTTTTCCTTCATTTCCTTTAAGATTTCGTCTCGGACTTTTAGCTTTAGGTCCTGGTCCTCTTCCTTGTCGCTATTGGCCCTTATGTGGAACCTGATTATATGGTCCTTAAAGCTTATTTTAGTTTTTTCTTCTACATAGGGATATATTATATATATAAAAGTTAGGATAAATAAAGACAGTAAGAGTATTAGCCTCTTATATTTCATATCCTTGGCCTCCTTTTCTTGGATTGTCCTATGTCTTTAATTGTTACCAAGGATATGGTTTTTATACATTTAATTTTAAATTTTATTCTACAAGCCCCCTTCTCCTTATATGGACTTTAACTGCCACCTCTATGTCCATGTCTGAAAATACTTCATCCCAGTCCTGGCTGACTTCCTTCCATAGCTTTGGATGGAATTTATATAAGTATTCCCCTATACCTAAGGCATCTGCCTTAAATTCTTTTTGCAGCAATTTTATTGTCCTATCTACTTCTTTTTTTATAACTCCTGCTATTGCTTCTTCCATTTTCCTAACGAGGGCATCATCCCTATTTACAGAATATTGTTCATAGATGTATTCCTTTAAAGTCCCTTCAACTTCTATATTTATTTTTAATCCCAGACTGTTTTCCTTATTTGTTAATTCCCTTTTGACCTTTGCACCTATAATTGCGTAGGAAAGGGCGGCTCCATTAAAGGGAGCATCTACTAGGTCTTCCTTTACTTCACCCCTGATTAAGGCCACTGCCCTGTTTTCTGGTCCACCCAAATGTCCAATAAACTGGTAGTTTTTAAAGATACAGCCTCCAAAGATTTTTAAGTCTTCTCCATGCTGGGCAACCCTGGGCATTAGGGCTACTCCACCCATATCCGTATCCCTTATGAAGTCAGTTAGGGTCTGGGCAGTATACCGAGATGTCCACTTATCATTTCTAAGCATGCTGAACAAGGTTCCCTCAATGACCTGCTGTCTTTTTGCTTTGAGGGCACCCATTAGTACATCCCTTGCCATCCCCTCTGCTGATAGGAGCCTGACCTTTTTATTTATAACGTAGTCCCTGTTAATACCATCTAGGATTTCCCTAACCATATGGCCATTCTTTGACAACTCTTCACCAAATATGACTACTCTTAAATGTTTTAAATAGAAGGGATATTGCAATCTGGTAGATAATTGGTTTGCTCCTTGAAATAATGAAGTTGCAATAGTAGATATTACGTATACCCTATCTTCCTGGGTTGCATTTTTCCCTATGGAATATATATTTGGATAGGATATGGTAATTATATAAGGGTCCCCTTCTCCTGGATTTAAATCTATACCTATGGAATAGGGAAAAAGCCTTTGATTTATTTCCACCATATCCCAGCAGCCAGTAGTAAAAATCAAGGCTATTATTGAGATTAAGATAAGGATTCTTTTCATTTATTCTGCCTCCTAGTCTTAAAGAGTCCTATAAAATATATTACAAAGGGCATTACTACTATGGTAACAAACCCAAGATAATTGGTGTATCTGCCTAGGCTATCGTATAGGGTAATTACGTTTCTTGGAATTAAGGATATTATATATACAATAGGGGCAATGGGCAGTATAAATAGGCCATGGTCCTTGGTATTGAATAGTTGGGACAAGACTATGCCTGAGGCATAGTAGAAAGCTGCCATGGTTGAAAAAACTATTAAGACCCAAAAGGCCATTACCAGGCCATCTAGGTTCTCGATGAAATATCCCGGCAAGTCTACTTCTTTAACTAGGGATAGGGTGGGGAAGGTCTGCCTTCGAAGGCTGTGTACCCCATATTTGGCCAAAGTAAGGAGGAATATAAGGGTGTAAATTAAGATGACAATGCCAAGGCCTGTTAAGGAAGCCCTTAGGTTATCCTCCTTTTTTTCTGCATAGGGTAAGGCAAATAACAAGATTTCGTATCCTATATAGCTGAAGAAGGCAATTTCTATTCCCTTAGGTATTTTTGAAAAATCCGATTGGAAGACTGGCAGAACATTGGTAAAATCAATTTCTGGCAGAATAACCAGGAACAAGAATATGACAAAGCTCAATATTAGGGGGTATATGAAATAGGCTGCCCTGCCAATTATTTGAATATTGTCCCTAGCTATATAGGAAGTCACTAGTACAAAGGAAATTATCAAAACTTCTACGGGAGTAGTTTCCAATAAAAAGGCCTTTATAAATTCTCCAAGGTTTCTTACTATATTGGACATAAGTACTATAAAGTATATGAAAAATATTATTAGAAATATATTGAAGACCCATTTTCCCAATACTTCTCTACCAATGGTGAAAAAATCCTTGTTGGGGTACATTTTAAAGATTCTATCCATGACCATAATTATGGGAATGACTAAAAGCCCCGACAGTATAATGGTGATCCAGCCATCGTTGCCATTGGCTATGGCAATCCTATTGGGTAAAGTCAATATGCCTATTCCCACTGCTGTAGAAACTACCAATGCCCTTATTTGTTTACTTGATAATTTATTTTCTTCTCCCATCTTTCCAATATCCTCTCATTCTAATTTTGTTTTGCGGGTTTGTAAAGGCAGGCCTTTTTCTTAAATATTGGGCCGGCGCCTTAATTAAAGTATCCCTTAATGCCCCTCCATCTATATCTAGGCCAGAATATGGAGATGTATATGGTACACCAAAACTATTTAGCCTGATTAAATGAGTTATGAGGACTATGATACCCAACATAATCCCATATAAACCAAGGATAGAGGCACAAGCTATAAGGATAAATCTCCAAAGCCTAAAGCCTACTCCAAAATCATAGTTGGGTATGGCAAAGGAAGATATGGTAGTCACTGCCACTATGATTATCATCAAGGGGCTGACTATGCCAGCCTCTACTGCTGCCTGGCCTATAATTAAACCTCCTACTATACCTACTGTAGTTCCTATGGGGCCTGAAATCCTAGTTCCTGATTCCCTAAGGAGTTCCAATGTAAGCTCCATGAGGGCTGCTTCCACTACAGCAGGAAAGGGTACATTGATCCTAGATGCAGCTAAGTAATATGTCAGCACTGTAGGCAGTAGTCCTGGATGGTAGGCTGTAATGGCCACATATAGGCTAGGAGATAGTACTGTTAGGGCTACTGCTATTAACCTAAGAAGCCTTATGAAGGATACTTCAGCCCACCTGCTGTAATGGTCTTCTGAGGATTGAAGCAAGGTTCCAAAGGTGGCAGGCAGCAATAGGGCAAAGGGAGAGTTATCCACTATTATGGCTATCCTGCCTGAGTATAGGGAGGCTGCCACTGCATCTGGCCTTTCCGTACTTTCTATTTGGGGGAAGGGGGATAGAAAATTATCTTCAATAAAACTCTCTAAAACGCTGCTATCGGCTATGGAGTCTATGTTAATCTTATTTAGCCTCTCTTTTAATTCAATTAGGATAGCCTTATTTACTATGTCATCCATGTACAAAATTGCCACGTCTGTTTTAGACCTTCTCCCTATTTGCTTAACTTCTATTTTTAAATTAGTATCCTTTATCCTTCTCCTAACTAGGGTGGTATTTACCTTTAGTACTTCTGTAAAGCCCTCCCTAGGCCCCCTGATAACCGTTTCTGTCTCCGGTTCTCCAATTGACCTTGAGGGCCAACCCCTGGAGCCTATTATCAGGCACCTGTCTATATTGTCTATCAACAGAACTGTGTCACCAGATAGGATGGCATTTACTATCTTTTCCATCTTGTATTCTTCTTTAACTTCTGTGTTGGCTATTACTTCCTTTGAGACTATTTCTAGGAGGGAGTTTTGAAATCCCTTTAGGGTAAACTTCTTCAACTCCTCCTCAGCAAATAAATATCCTATTGTAAATTTGGAGATGTGGTCCTTGTCTGCCAGGCCATCTATGTAGATGGCAGCCATTTTTACCCTATTTATATCTCCTACTTCTATTTTTCTAATTATTATGTCATAGCAATTGGCAAATAGCTTCTCTATAGTCTCTATATTTTTGTCTATACTCTTAAGCAATATCTCCTGCATACCCACCGCCTACCTCATCAATAGTAAAATATACATTATTATTCCTATGACTATATAAGAATAGGATATAAGCTTTATGGCCCTTACTTCCTTTATATAGCCCTTTTTCCTATACCTAGGCCCGTCATACAGCAAGGTAAATATGGCAACCCCTATTATGACAAGGGCTCCAGTATAACCACTTGTAGACTTTATTGTATCTAAGATTTTAGACAGCAAAAAACCCACCTCCGTAAATTATATAATTTACAAAAGATGGGCAATATATACAGAAGTTTCCTATTAAATTGTTTTTGCTAAGTAAATCCTACCCTCTGAATATTTGTTTGCAAGCTTATTTTTACAGAATAGGAGCCTTTCTAAGTCGTCAAATAAGCCGAAGACCGTTGGCCCACTGCCGCTCATTAGGGAGCATAGGGCCCCACATTCTACTAAGTCTTTTTTTATTTCTGATATTATGGGATTTTTCTTAACGACTACTTCTTCCATTACATTGACTATGTGTTTTGCCAAGGAGTATATGTCATTTTTTTCTATAAATTCTACTATTTTTTCCATATTCATTTTTTTCTTTCCATTGGGTCTTAGGCTGGCGTAGACCTCAGCAGTAGAAATCTGCATTCCGGGATTTACCAAGAGAAGGTTTTTGCCTTTAAAGGGTTTTAATTTAGTTAGTTTCTCCCCTATTCCCTGGGCTAAGGCAGTGCCTCCTGTAATGCAAAAGGGTACATCGGCCCCTATTTCTACTCCTATTTCCTGCAGTTCTTCCTCCTTGAGTCCTAAGTCCCAAAGTTCATTTAACCCCTTCAAGACAGTAGCTGCATTGGAGCTCCCTCCTGCCAGGCCTGCTGCTATGGGTATTTTTTTGTCTACTGTAACTTCTATCCCTCTTTTTACCCCTGTTTTCTCCTGGATCTTTTCCCAGGCCTTATATATTAAATTTGATGAATCTAGGGGCAAATCCTTGTTATGGGATTTAATAACTATGCCTTTTTCTTTTTCCCTTATGGTTAAGGTATCGCTTAAATCTATTTGCTGCATTATGGTATTTATCTCATGATAGCCATCATCTCTTTTATATAAAACATCTAGTCCTAAGTTTATTTTCCCATGGGATTTTAATGTAATTTCTTTCATTTGAGCTTCTCCTTTGTAAAAGTCTACCTTTTTATTATAACATAAGTTTTTTAGAGGTTTATATCTACTTTTTTCTCTATTATTATCTTTTCACCAGGCATTATATTATTTGGATTTATATTTTCATTGGCGCTTAAGATTTCATCTATGGTAGTATTATACCTCTTGGCTATATCCCACAAGGTATCGTCTCTTTGAACTATATAGATGGTAATACTTGGACGATTCTTTTTGTCTATCAGTTCTCCTGTTTCATCTATTTCATTGATGACCCTTAGAAACCTATTTCTATTTACGTTGATTTTATGCTTAAGTACCCCTTCTATACTGTAGGCATCCTTATATAAACTTGCCTTTAAGGACTCTAAGTCTAGGTCTACTTCTATATTGGAGTTGGCATTTATATTATCTACTGGCAGGTAAAACTTGTATGGAACTTCCTCCCTTAAGGTAGTTACTTCTCCAGCTTCATCTAGATATATGGCCTGAATTGATAGGATTCCTTCTATATTCACCCCTTCTTCTACTATTTTAGTGTCTAAAATAAGGGGGTATCCGGTTAAGTCATATATTTCCTTTATATTGTAGTCTGTTAAGTCCTTGTATACGGTTTCCTTATGGTTTAAGGACCTTATATTTTCTACTAGGTTCACTTCTTCAGTCTCAATCTTTATATGCTCCCTAGTAGAGTAGGCATCTACTATTAAGGACTTTTCATTTTCAGTGTATGCTGCCCCTGATATCCTAAGCTTTATTTCTAAATCTATGACCTTATACTCTCCATCTTCGTTTTCCAGTACTTCAAATCCCCCTTCTACTACTTCAAGTATTAAGTCTGCCTGGGCTCCTTCAACTGCCCCAGGTAGGTCTAGGAAATGGCTGAAGGGTATTTCCTGTTCTACTGTTGATATTTGATTTTCTCCATAATAGATAATCCTGGCATTTGCAGTTCCAGATATTATTATCCTATCATCTACCACTGTTGATTCATTTTCATAGGCCTGTATATTCACTTTTAGGATTTCTTCGATACTAGGCTTATCTACACCTAGCTCAAAAACTTCCTTTACTATGGCATAGGATGTTTCCCTGCCTAGGACTTCCTTATATTTGACTGTTTCCTTTAAGGTCTGTAAGTCTTCCTTTTCCTCTATTCCCTTGATTATTTCTAGAGTATTTATCTCTTCCACCCTGCCCTGTATATTTAATAGGGCCCTTACTGAGATTTTTCTTTCATCTAGGATTTCTTCTTCCACATATTCAACATTTGTTTTTACTGTAGCTGACATATCTTCAGTAATGCCTGGTATTTCTATTTCTTCCTTAAAGTCTTCATTGGCATCTATGGTATAGATGTTTTCATCTCCTTCCACCTTGTATACTGTTTTAAACTTGACTACTCCTGAAATAACTAGCCTATCCCTAATTGCCTTAGTTGAGAGAATCTCTACTTGGGCATCAGTCCACAGTATTTTTTCTATATTAGGTTTTGACGGACTAAGATAGGATTCAGTTTCCACCAAGGTTTGGGTTTCTTTTTTGCCCCTAAGCTCTTCAACTTTAAGCCTATCCTTTATCAACTCTATGGTCATATTATCCCCCCTATTATTTGCTTGTATATACCCTATGAAGATATATATGCCTTTTGATTTGAAATAATGAATAAAAATGGCTAAAGGGGATAATTTATTTAAAAGACCATAAAAAATAACTGTACATTTAAATGTACAGTTATTTAAGATATTTTTTCTTCAGGTTCTGATTGTGAGCAAACTGTCACCTCTACTGTGCCAGTTAATACGTCTGAATAGGTATAGGATACTTTTCTGGGGCTATCGTATTCATTGTTTATTTTAACTATAAATAGATTGGGGTATGCTGCTTCTAATATTCCTTCTCTTACGACAGTTTTCTTTCTTCCTTTATTTGCTTTTAAAATCACAGTCTTTCCGATGCACTTCTCGATGTCCTTACGAATTCTAACTAAAATATTTTTTTCAATAAAGCAACCCACCTTCCATAGTTTGCTCCCCATACTTTGAGGGCAGAAGGAGTGTTCGGACACTCATGGTCATATTATACCATATTTTGAACCTTATGTCAAATTAATAAGTTATTATACTATAAATTAATTAATTTTGTCAATAAAAATAAGTATTTTTTCCTAATTTATTATTTTTTATCTATATTTATAATCGACTTTTTTTGATATAATGCTAAAAAATGGTTTAATTCTCCTAGCTGTGGTATAATATATTTATCAAATAGAAGGAGTGAAAACTGTGAAGGGTACTATTGTTGCTGCATGGATAGAGACTTGTAGGGTTTTACACGGCGATAAAATAACCAATGAAGCCCTAGCACACTTTAATATTAGTCCAAATAAGATATTTAAGCCCACGGAAGATGTTGAAGATAGGGTGGCAAGGGGAATAATTGAATATATTGCTGAAAAAAAGGGAAAAAGTCCTGATGAATTGTGGCGAAGTATGGGAACTCAGAATATTTTAACCTATTCTAGGGTCTATCCTGCCTTTTTCAGATATAAGAATCTATACTCCTTCCTACAGGCCATGTATGATATTCATGTTGTAGTTATGAAAAGGATTCCTGGGGCAAAACCACCTATCTTAGGAATTACTCCTGTGGACAAATTTACTGCCCATATGACCTATTCTTCCCCAAGGAGGATGTTCGAATACTTTATGGGAATGGTGGAAGGGGCAGCTAGTTATTATAATGAAGATATTGAAATTGAAACCCTAGAAAAGAAAGACGACTTTATAAAAATTGCCATTAGGTTCTCTGAGGAGATCTACTATGAGAAAAGGTATTTCTTAAATAATTTGCTTTCCCTTGGATTTATAAAGACTATGGAGGGGAAATTGGCTTTGTCCTCCCTTGTCTTAGTAGGTATTCCCTCTGCTTTGGGGATTAAGTTTCTTCCTCCAAATATAAGTATACCACTGGTTTTAGTCCTGTCTATCCTTATACCTTTGTTAGTTGGCAAGGGACTTTTTAGGCCTATTAAATCAATTAAATCTACTTTGGACAAGCTCATAAATAAGGATTTGACCCTAGTGGAAAGTATAGTCACTAAGGATTTCTTTGAGGAGATTAGTCAAAAAATTAATTTGATGAAGGATAGTCTAAAAACTGACTTTGTAGGCTATAAGGCTACTACCGATGAGTTAAATGTATTTTCCAATAAGTTTCTTGAGATTTCGGAAAACATGAGCTTTACATCTCAGGAAATCTCCCATGTAGTTGAACAAGTTGCCAGTGGGGCAGTTAATCAGGCAGAAGAAACTAGCCATGCTGCGGAGAAATTAAATGATTCTATCGATTCCCTTAATGAAGTAGTTAAAAAGGAAGATGAAGGTAAAGACCAGCTTGAATTGGCTGTTCAAAAGATAAATAATAGCTTTAAGGATTTAAAGGCTACCTTAGAGAGTTTAAATAAGGTGCTTAGGGAGTTTTCTCAGGTTCAGGCAAAAGGGGAGAAACTGCAAAACCGTGCCCAAGAAGTTAGGAATATTGTAGAGACCGTTGAAAAGATTGCAGAACAGACTAATCTGCTGGCTTTAAATGCTAGTATAGAAGCTTCTAGGGCTGGTGAATTTGGCAGAGGTTTTACCGTAGTTGCCATGGAGATTAGGAAGCTGGCAGAAGGCTCTAGGGAAGCAGTCCAGACTATAAACAATATTCTTGAATCCTTTATTGGAGATATTGATAGTTTTGTTTCAGATATTTCTCAGCAGTATTCTATAATAGAGGAAGAAAATGTAAGGCTTAGTTCCATAGCTAAGGAAAATCAGAATTCTGTTAATTCCATTGGTGAAGTAGCTGATTTGATTATCCAGCTCAATAATGAGCTAATTAAGGAATCTGAAAATATTAGCTCCATTTCTGAAAACATAGAGGCTTTGGCAGCCATTGCAGAGGAAAACTCTGCTTCTTCCGAAGAAGTTTCTGCCAATGTCCAGGCCTATACTGAGGAAATTAGAAAGATGACTGAAAGCATATTTGAGTTTAAGAAGGTAAGTGAGGAGTTTAGTAAGGACTTAGAAAAATACATTGTTTAATCAATGGACAATTGACAATTATTGGGTGAAACTTCCGGGTCATGAAATATTTACAAACAAATGGCAAATTGTACCAGTGCCTCTGAAAGATTTCCTATGCCTTCCAGGGAAATTTGAAAACAGTTTTGGAAATCAGATAATTTTCCATTACGTACCAAAAAACAGTTTACTAATATAGATTGCAGAGATAAAACCTACTGCGTCTGCTATAAGGCCTGCCGCTAAGGCATGCCTTTGTTTTTTTATAGAAATTGAACCGAAGTATATGGCTAATACGTATAAGGTGGTTTCACTGGACCCCATCATCACTGCTGAGGTACGGGCTACCAGGGACTCTGGTCCAAAGCTAGCAGCCAGTTCAGACATTATGCCTTGGGCACCACTTCCTGATAGGGGCCTCATAATTATCATAGGCACTATTTCCTTTGGTATATTAAATATCTCTATAATTGGGCTAAAGGCACTTATAAATAAGTCCATGGCTCCAGACTCCCTAAATACTCCTATGGCCACAAGCATGGCTACAAAGGAAGGGATTATCCTAAGGGCTGTTGTGAATCCCTCCTTAGCCCCATCTGTAAAGGACATATATACGTTTATTTTCCTTTTCATCCCAAAGGAGATTATGGCCACTATCATAAAGGGAATGGCAAATTTGGATAATATGTCTATTATTTTAAGTAGCACCTAATCCCTCCCTTATTGCTGCTGGTCCTTTCTATCCTATACCTTGGTAAACCCTGCAATGTTTTTGCTGCCATAATGGCTGCAGCTGTAGACATAGTTGTGGCTATAATCGTAGGCCCTATTATTTCTGTTGGATTTTTGGCTCCTGCTGCCGATAATATGGCTATGGTGGAAGCTGGTATCAGGGTTACAGAGGATGTATTTATGGCTAAAAAGGTAACCATAGCATCTGTTGCTGTGTCTTTTTTTCTGTTGAGTTTTTGCAGCTCCTCCATGGCCTTTAGGCCAAAGGGTGTGGCAGCGTTGCCTAAGCCTAAGATATTGGCTGAAATATTCATTATCATGGCCCCCATGGCAGGATGGTCTGGTGGTACGTCTGGAAACAAGAGAACCATAACAGGCTTTAAGGCCTTAGATATGATTTTTATAAGGCCTGAGTCCTCTGCAATTTTCATTATGCCTAGCCACATGGCCATAACTCCTATAAGGCCAAAGGCTAGTTCCACTGCAGTTTTGGCATTTTCTATGGCAGCAGTTGTTACCTGGTCTATATTTCCATTTATGGCCCCTACTAAAAAGCCTATAAGGATTAATCCAGCCCAAATGATGTTAATCATAATAACACCCCGTTTAATCAATTGACAATTGCTAATATTTTTGGTGGATACTTCTTATCAAATTCTCTAAAGCCGAGTCTTGTTTAAAATTAATTCTTTAACTTTGCAGCTACAAATTTCAATCTAAGTAATTGTCAACTTTCAATTCTCAATTGCTATATAATATTCTAGTGGGCTCGGCTATATTCAAAAAAATGAGTTAGGAAAACCTAACTCATTTTTATATTCCAAGTAGTTTTTGGGCTATTAAGAAATATAATATTAAGCTTATGGCGTCTACTATGGTTGTTATCAAGGGTCCTGCCATTATGGCTGGATCTAGCCTTAGTTTCTTTGCCAGCAGTGGTAGGGTGCCTCCAACCATTTTAGCAGTAATTACGGTGACCAACAATGTTGTAGACACTGTTAGGGCTATAATAAGTTCTACCCTTTCTATTAGAATAAGTCTTAGGAAATTGACAGCAGAAAGTACAATGCCTACTATTGAGCTTATCCTAATTTCCTTCCACAATACCTTTAACCAGTCTTTAGCGGTTATTTCTCCTACTGCTAAACCCCTTATTATCAAAGTAGAAGATTGGTTGCCTGAGTTTCCACCTGTATCCATTAGCATTGGTATAAATGTACTTAGGATAACTACTGAAGCTAAGACATTTTCAAATTTCAGCATTATTCTTCCAGTAAAGGTTGCTGATATCATCAGGATTAAAAGCCAAGGCAGTCTTTGCTTGGCCAAGGTAAATACATCAGTATCTAAATAGGCTTCCTCTGATGGAGACATGGCTGCCATCAGTTGAAAGTCTTCGGTGGCTTCCTGCTCAATAACATCCATAATATCATCAACAGTAATAATACCTGTTAGTCTATTTTCCTTATCTACAACAGGCAGGGCTAAAAAACCATATTTCATAAAAATTCCTGCTATGCTTTCTTGGTCATCATGGGTATTTACCTTTATTACATCCTTTTCCATTATATCCTCTAGTATTTCATCTTCATTAGATACTACTAGGGTTCTTAGTGAGATAATGCCTTCCAAGACCCTTTTGTTGTCTGTTACATAACAGGTATAGATCGTTTCCTTATTTAGGCCTGTTTCCTTAATATGGGCTAAGGCTTCCCCTACAGTCATTTCCTTCTTCAAATCTACATATTCTATGGTCATTATGCTTCCTGCAGAATTTGCAGGATACTTTAAAAATTGATTGATTAGTTTTCGTTCCTCTTCTTTGGTAGATTTTAGGATTTTTTTCACTATATTTGCTGGCATTTCCTCTATTAAATCTATCATATCGTCGAAGAAAAGCTCATCCATTATATATTCCAATTCCTTGTCTGTAATGGAGTTTATAATCCCCATTTGCTGTTCTGTGGAGAAATATGAAAAGACTTCAACGGCCAAATCCTTGGGGAGCATCCTGAATAACAATAAGGTCAAATGTTCATCTAAGGGGTCAAGTAATTCGGCCACGTCCACCTCATTCATCTGGGATAATTCCTTTTTAATCTCTACATACTTTTTTTGCTCGATTAATTCCATTAATCTTTTTTCATTCATGTTCTCCCTCCCCTAGAGAACCATTTTCGGAGATGAAAATGGTTCTGTTTTAATTTTTACTACTTTTATTTGAGTTATTAAGCACAAATCAGGCAAAGGCCCAGAATCCATTTTCATCACCTACCCTTCCTTTCAAACAATTTAGAATGCACAATTGACAATGGACAATTATAAAAGTATAGAACTAGGGTAAAAAGACCCGAAAGTTTGACTAAAATAATTCTCAATTGTCAACTGTCAATTTGCATTATTAGTATACTGTTCACTGCCTTTTTATTATAACACATATGATAAAGTGCTAAAAGAAAAAAGATAGGATACCCTATCTTTTTTTAACAATTTCCATAGTTATACCCGTCTGGAATTACGGTGAAGCCTTTTCTTATCCAGCTATCATTGTAATCGATGGTAAATTTTTGGAAGTTTTCTTGTAACATTTCATCTGTTAGGAATATGAAACCATCCACCTTAGTTTCAATATCTCCTTCTTTATGCTCATCCAGAGCTATGCCAAAAGTTGGACCACCTCAACCATAGCCTGCGATATAAATCCTTAAAGGTTTATTAATTTTTTTAGACTCTAGTATTTTTTTCAATTCCTCTGAAGCTCTTTTTGTCAAATCTATAACCATTGTCATTCCTCCCAAATTTATTGTTGTTAAGATTACATATACCCATGGGTGGTATGTCTTAATCATATGTTTAATATTTATTTTATAAATTAAACCGAGATTCCTCTAATTGGGAACCTCGGTTTTTTATAGTTATTATGCCTTGATTTTACATTGCCCTTCCTGGTATAATGGCGTCTACTACACCTATTACTAATGCTCCTATTATTGCTCCCCATACTGATATATTGAAACCGGGTACTATAAATTTTGTCACATAAAGGATAATTGCAGCTACTAGAAAGCCTGTTATCCCTCTTCCAAAGGGAGAGGCATTTACGCCAGTAAATCTTTGTACTAAGTGATCTAGAATTCCTATTACTACTGCTGAAATCAACAAACTCCAGAGACCGTCTATGGTAAATCCCGGAGTAAAATATGCTGCAATGGCTACTACTATAGCTGTGACCAATACTCGAATGAGCATTTCACCAATACTAAAATCATTTTCCCTATTAGTATTTTGCTCTCTATTTCTTTCATTATTATCCATTTTTTCACCTCCTGATATAGTAGTCTCCAAGTTATGTATTTTTATTCAATAAATTATTAAATATTTTTTATATTTTAGGGTAATAAATATTTTTACTAGAAAGCTAGCAAAAGATATGCTACTATATTAGTAAGGATTATGACTTAAGGAGGGTAGATTATGGAAATCACAAAGGACATGTTAATTGGTGAGATTATTAGAAAGAAACCAGAAGCAATAGAAACCCTGATGAGATTTGGTATGGGTTGTGTTGGTTGTCCAGCTAGCCAAATGGAAAGTTTAGAAGAAGCTGCCATGGTTCATGGTATAGATTTAGATAAATTGATGGAAGCTTTAAACTCATAAAAGGGCAAATAAACAAGAAGGCTATTGGCAGTGTGCCAGTAGCCTTTTCTTGCATTTGCCCTTAGATATATTTAAGTTAAGCTTAAGTTTATTCATCTTTGTTTAATTCCTCTAAGGCATCTAATAACTGTTGATTTAATTCGGCATACCTTGGATTTGCCCTATCTCTTATCCTTGGAATATCCACTTGGATATCCACTTCAATAGCACCTTTATTTTTGCTCATCAAGATTATCCTGTCTGCTAAGTATACTGCCTCATCAACACTATGGGTTATAAATACAATTGTTTTTTTATGTTTTTCCCAGATTCTTAGCAATTCTTTTTGTAGCTGTATCCTAGTATAAGCATCTAGGGCACCAAAGGGCTCGTCCATTAACAATACGTCTGGATTGTTTGCAAGGGACCGTGCAATTGCAACCCTCTGCTGCATACCTCCAGAAAGCTCATAGGGTTTTGAATTCCTAAATTTGGTTAAGCCAATCATCTCTAAGTGTTCATCAACTATTTCCTTCTGTTTTTTCTTGGGAGCATTTTGAAACTTTAAACCTAAGGCAATATTTTCTTCAACGGTCAACCAAGGCATAAGAGAATAGTTTTGAAATACCATGCCAATATCTTTGGTCGGTTTTTTTAATTCTTTACCTCTATAATAGATTTCTCCTTCAGTTGGTAGTTCTAAACCTGCTAAAATTCTTAGCAAGGTAGACTTTCCACATCCCGAAGGTCCTACTATACAAAGAAATTCATTTTCCTTAATCTCTAAGTTGAGATTTTTTATTACTACTAGTTCATTTTTTTCATTTTCATTATAAACTTTTCCAATATTATTAAGCTTAAAAACTATATTATCCATTTTATATCACCTTACTAGCCTTTGCCATGAAAAGTACTTGTTAGATATGCGACTGTATATTCCGTCAAATAGGGCTCCAATTACCCCAATACATATTATTCCTGCCACGATTACATCCATTCTGGCAAGTTCATAGGCATGGGATATCAAGTAGCCAAGGCCGCTCATACTTCCTGGAAGCATTTCTGCAGCTACTAAGCAGGACCAAGCAGCTGTTAATCCAGATTTTAGCCCATTCATAATGTTGGGTCCTGCACCAGGTAACAATACGTGGAAAAATATATCTTTTTTTGATGCACCTAAGACTAAGGCACTTTCCACTAAGACTTCTTGTACATTGGAAACTCCAAACATTGTATTTCCCCAAATTGGGAAAAATGCACTTAAAAAAATCAAAAAAATCATCGATAGTTTAAAATTGTCCATAATTGCATAAGTTGGCCCATAGTCTAAGTTAAATATGGTGGCTACACTCATTACCCCAAACCAACCTAAGACTAGCGGTCTCCATGCTATTGCTGGTACTGGTTGAAATAGGCTTATAAAGAGATTTAAGGCCCCTTTTACCCTTCTAGAATACCCCATTAGCAGTCCCAAGGGCAGTCCAACTATGATTGCCAAAACATACCCAATAAAAACCCTTACTAAACTGTATAGGATATTCTTTGGAATAGTACCTATGCCTATTATATTGTCATTAATATTTATAAAATGCTTGGCAACAGCTGTTACTTGGGGAAGGATAGCATTGTTGCCAATCTTTCTTGCAGCTAGGTCCCAAAAGATTATAAATAAAATAGGAATAATGGTTGGTGATAGGAAAGAAATCACCCTTTTTACTTTGTTTTCCAACATATTAATCAACCTCAAAAATAGCTATTACTTCACCTTTCTTTACTAGTTCTAAATGCTGATTAGAAATCGGTCTTAGATAAACATCATTATTTTCAAATAACTCTGGTTTTTCAAAAGCTAAATGCATATTTCCAGTATGTAGTTCATTATTCCATCCTATTCTAAATTTGGGAACTTCTTTATTGGATTTTCCTGTTTCATTTTCTGTATTTTCACTACTGACTTTTACATTATCAGTGTCATTTGATGTTCCTTTACTTGAGCATCCTACAAGTGTACCTATAATAAGCACAGCTGCTAAAAGAAGTGACAAAATTCTCTTCATCATTAACTCTCCTTTCTATTCATATCATGGTTTTTTGGATAAGGAGCATATAGCCTGCTTTTACTAAGCTGAAAGCTAACTTTCCTGTAGGGTAAACTTAATTCATATCCTTTTTGCACCGAAAAATGTTGTATCACTTCAATGGGGCTTTTTCCAATTGTAAATATCTATACCTATATCTTTGTTATAAATATAACTTATAATTACTGGCTAGAAAAAAATGAAGAGACATATTATACATGAATAATATGCCTCTTCATAAATCTTTCATTATTATTTTAATTTAGGTATTCATTTAACATTTAATTAATTTAAACTTTCTTTATTTTGCCAATAGGCTGTCGATTCTTTCCTTGTCAAATCCAACTACTTCTTCACCGTTTATGATTAAAACGGGAACTCCCATATGTCCCATGTCCATTAACTCTTTCCTTGCTTCCCTATCTGTTTGGACATTCTTTTCTGTGTATTCTATACCCTTTTCTTCTAGATAGTTTTTGGCGGAAATGCAGTATGGACAAGTATTGCTTGTGTAAATAGTTACGTCTGCCATTGTAAACCTCCTTTAATTTTGTCAGTATTATTATACCCCGCCGGGGTATGGCTGTCAATAATTTTATAGTCATATATTACCCACAGTTTTTTTATTTAATCACAAATTTTTAAAATTTACAAGGTGTACCCCGTAGTACACCTAAGTATGCCTTACATGGTCTAAACCCTGTTCAAATAGTTTCAATACGTGGTCATCATCTAGGGAATAGATGACAAGTTTTCCTTCCCTTTTATATTTAACTAGTTTTAAATCCCTTAAAATTCTAAGTTGATGGGATATGGCAGACTGGCTCATGTCCAGCAGCTCCGCTATATCGCATACGCAAAAGCTAGATTTTGACAGTGCATAAATTATTTTTAGCCTTGTAGGATCTGAAAGGGCTTTAAAGATATTAGCTAAGGCCTGTATTTCTTCTTCGTTATCTAATTTGCTTTTCATTTCCCTAAGCAAGTCTTCATTGATTTCATGGCTTTGACACAAAAGTTTATCTCTTGTTTTCTCAATCATCTCTATTCTCCTTTTATCTTATAGGTATCATTGGGTTTGGCAATTCTACTGCCTTTCCTGTCATAGGATCAATATATATGATCCAGTATCCAGGAGCTTTCACTCCCTCATACCAAGTGTTAAATCCATTTGCTCCCCTGTATGGATGTTCATCTATGGTGAAGGTGCCGGGAATACCGTAGAGGAAATATTTTACTTCTTCTCCTTCATTATACAGTCCAAAGAGGTAGTGCTGGTACTTGTTCATCAATTGGGCACAGGTAGTAATTGGGCTGTCATAGTATTCCTTGTTGTTGCCTCCAACCACATGGGCAAAATATGGAAGAAAGGCTTTATACTCATTTGCTGAATCCAAATCTACTAGCCACCAGTTATATCCCTTTAGATTATATTTAAAGGGTTCAGCATAGGGGAAAAACCTTAAAATGCTTAGTACATAGTTTATGGTTTGGTTTTTCTGGTTTAATCTCTTTATATAATCCAGGGTTTTATAGTCAGGCTCCATGGAATCATCGTCAAAATCATACATGAATTCCTCTGCTACCACTTGTTCATCAACTATTTCCTCTTCTGGGCCAGTTTCATCTATAGTAATTTCATCTTCTAGCTTATCTTCTTCTACGAGAATTTCTTCTTCATAAACTTCCTCTGCAGATGATATTTCTATGGGGGGTTCTTCTTCTATAGGACTTAGGTCTTCTGCAGGAGGAATTTCCTCCACAGGGCCTGCTTCCTCTACTGGGCCGGTATCTTCTACAAAAGCTACCTCTTCTGCCAGCCTGTATTCTTCTTCAAAGACAACTTCTTCTGGAGGAATTGCTTCTACTGGCTGTAACTCTTCGACATATGGTTCTTCCTCAGGGATTTGTGCTTCTTCTACTTCTACTGGACTTTCTTCCTTTACTGTTTCAGGTTCTAGGGCTAAGTCATCTATGTATCTCTCAATTGAGCCGTCTTCCCTTTCTATATAGCCTCCCATTAGTATATCTTTATCTGTCATTATTAATATACCCTTTGTCCTATATTCACTAGCTCCTAAGTCCCTTTCTGTAAGGGTGTATTCCTCTTTTCCCTTTCCCATTTCATCTGTAAATAGTTTTCCCAAGGTTATAATTGGAGTTTCTTTTTTGTCTGAAAACAAGGCTACATTGTAAATACTCTCTATATCTCCATTTTCAACATTTACTGTAAGCATAACCTTAGGTCCTTTTCTTTCAATTTTGCAATGTCCCTTTATATTGCCTCTTTTTACCGTTGCCAACTCTTTTTTTAATATGATAAACTTCCTACTATATGATAAGGATGATGACATAATTTTACCCCCTTTTCTACACTTTATTTAATTATATGTCTAATGGGGGTAAAGATTTACTTATCTTTATAAAATCTTCTACTGATAAATTTTCTGCTCTGATTTCTGGTTTGATATTTAGCTTTTCTAGGGTCTCTTTTATGGTTTCCTTATCTATATTAAATCCATAGGTTGACAGGGCATTTAGCAGGGTTTTCCTCCTTTTGGAGAAGGCTGCCTTTACTATCTTGAAAAACTTATCCTTATCAATATCAGGTAAATCTTTTTTTATATTTAATTTGATTACTGCAGAATCTATTTTAGGCTGGGGCATAAATACAGTCTTAGGGACTTTAATGATTATTTCAGGTATGCTGAAAAAGTTGACAAAGACCGATAGGGACCCGTAGTCTTTTCCACCTGGTTTTGCCTCCATCCTTTCTGCCACTTCCTTTTGAACCATTACTATGATGGAGTCTAGGTTTAAGTTGCTTTCCAATAGTTTGGTGATTATTGGAGTAGTTACATAGTAGGGGAGGTTTGCTACTACTTTAACCGGCTTATTGTCTAGTTTTTCTTCTATAATCTTTTCTAAATCTACCTTTAGTACATCCCCATGAATTATTTCTATATTTTCATATTTTCCCAAGGTTTCATCTAAAATGGGCAGGAGGTCTTTGTCCAATTCTATAGCTACAACCTTCTTTGCATTAAGGGCCAATTCTTCTGTTAAGGTGCCTATGCCGGGACCTATTTCTAAGACGTAGTCCTCTTTAGTAACGTTTGCCTTTTCTACTATTTTTCTAACTATATTTCCATCTATTAGGAAGTTTTGTCCCAGGCTTTTGGAAAATTCAAATCCATATCTAGATAAGATTTCTTTAACATACTTAGGAGAATAAAGTCTTTTATTTTCCATCTTCCTCTATCCTTTCTAGGGCTTGGTAAAATTCTTCTTTCGTTATGCCGAAATTATTTAGCCTGTTTAGGAGTTGTTTAGAATTACAATATCCTATACCTAAAATATAAGCTAATTTTTCCCTTTTTTCACTAGAATTAGGTCCTCCTGATAGGCCGTGCTTTATCAAGTCTTCCTTGGTAAATTCTTCCTTCTTCTCTATTCTACTAGGCCTTGCCTTTTGGATTGCTTCTATTATGTCTTCCTTTGTTGCATTTTCTACTCCTATGTCTCCCTTCTTTAGGGCTTTCCCTTGGGGCAAAAATGCATGCTTGCAGTTCCTTATATGTTTTGATAGGTCTTTTCTTATCTGCTCCCCTGCATAATCTGGGTCTGTAAGGATGATAATCCCCCTTTTTTCTGCTATTTTCTGCAGGGTTCTTATAAAGTCTTTTTTATATGCAAAGCCTCCTGTGGCTATTACTTCTGCATCTACAGCTGCTTTTACTGCTGTAATATCGTCTTTTCCTTCTACTACAATTACTTCTTTTATCATAAAATTACCTCACTCTTCACTATTAACTATTCATTTCTTATATTATACCCTATAATTTTGGGATATAAAGCATATAAAAAGCGAAGACAATTCTTCGCTTCCATTTAAAGTATCCCAAATAATTCTTTAGTATTTCTATTAGTGGCCTTGGCCAGTTCTTCAAAGGATATGCCCTTTATATCTGCTATGGTGCCTGCCACGTATTTTACATATACAGGCTCGTTTCTCTTTCCCCTATGGGGCTCTGGAGCAAGATATGGGCAGTCAGTTTCTACTAGGAGCTTGTCTAGGGGTACAGCCTTGGCTACTTCCTTCAGCACCCTGGCATTTTTGAAGGTAACTGGTCCTGCAATGGATATATAAAAACCTAGTTTAATATACTCCATTGCCATTTCCTTGCTGCCAGAATAGCAGTGTAGTACTCCTCTTAAAGACCCGTCTTGGGCCTCCTTCAAGATATCAAAGGTTTCCTGCTGGGCATCCCTAGAATGTATGACCACTGGCAAGTTCAATTCTTTTGCTAGTTTTAACTGCTCCTTAAACCATTTTCTCTGGTCATCCCTTGGAGAATTATCATAGTAAAAGTCCAAGCCTATTTCTCCAATGGCTACCACCTTGTCCCTTTTGGCCAGAGACCTTAGTATTTCTAGGCTAGCCTCATCCATATCCTTGGCAGAATGGGGATGAACTCCAACAGTTGCATAGATATTAGGATATTTTTCTGCTAAGGATACAGAAGCAATACTGCTTTTCAAATCAGCACCAATATTAATTACCAATTCTATGCCGTTATTTTCTAAATCCTTTATTATCCTATCCCTATCCCTATCAAATCTCCTATCGTCTAAATGAGCATGACTATCTATTAGCATCTTTCATCTCCTTATTTAATTAATATTGTAAAGGGGGCCTTAACCCCCTCTCATTATGTTATTATAGCACCTGAAGCTATATCCTCTAAGGTAGATACTAAGGTTAAGTTTCCTTCACTGTCCTCTGCTGCTAAGATCATTCCCTTAGATTCAATGCCTCTTAGCTTAACGGGTTTTAAGTTTGCAACTACTACTACCTTTTTACCCACTAAGTCCTCCGGTGAATAATATTCTTTTATGCCTGATACAACTTGGCGTTCTTCTTCTCCTATTTTCAATTTCAACACATAGAGCCTATCGGCCTTTGGATGGTTTTCGCAGGATATAACTTCTGCTACTTTCAATTGGACCTTTGCAAATTCGTCGATGGTAATTTCTTTTACCTCTTCCTCTTTTTTAACGTCTTCCACCTTATCACCCTTCTTTCCTTTGCTTCTTTCGGCTATTAGCTTTTCATTGGCTTCATTTAATTTCTTTAATTCTTGCTGGATATCAAGTCTTGGGAATATGATCTTTCTTCTTTCTACCTTTGCACCTGATTGTAGTTTACTCCAAACCTTTGAGTCTTCCCATAGGATTTCTTCCTCAATTCCCAATTGTTTTCGTATTTCTAAGGCTGTTTTTTCCATATATGGCTTAATTAAAATGGAGATAATCCTTAGGGATTCACTTAGGTTGTATAGGACTGTATCTAATCTGTTTTTCTTATCTTCCTTGGCTAGTATCCATGGTGTAGTTTCATCTATATACTTATTTGTCCTCCTAATTAATTTCCAGATTTCTTCTAAGGCCTGGGAGAAGTTTAATTTGTCCATATATTCTTCCACTTTTGGGGCAGTATTTATGGCCATTTCTTTCAAGGAATTGTCTATTTCCTCTTCCTCCACTGGAGATGGGATTATTCCTCCATTGTATTTTTCTATCATGGTAACGGTTCTGCTGACTAAATTGCCTAAGTCATTGGCTAAGTCTGAATTCAGCCTTTGTAGGAATTTTTCCCTATGGAAGGAACCATCTTGGCCAAAGGAGAATTCCCTTAGGAGGAAGTATTTGAAGGCATCTATGCCGTATAAGTCTATAATGGGTTCTGGATATATGACGTTACCCTTTGATTTTGACATCTTGTCATCTTCAAATAATATCCAGCCATGGCCAAAGACCTTCTTTGGTAATTCTAAGTCCAATGCCATTAAAAGTGCCGGCCAGATTATGGTATGAAATCTGACTATTTCCTTACCTACTAGGTGGATATTGGCTGGCCAATATTTTTTGAAGTTTTCATCCTTTTCTGTACCATAGCCTAGGGCTGTAATATAGCAGGCTAAGGCGTCTATCCAAACATAGACCACATGGGATGGATCAAAGGGTACCTTTATTCCCCAGTCAAAGCTAGTTCTAGATACGCATAGGTCTTCTAAGCCATCTTTTAGGAAATTATTTATCATTTCGTTTTTCCTTGATTCAGGTTGGATGAAGCCTGGATTTTCTTCATAGAATTTTAAAAGTTTGTCCCTATACTTTGAAAGCCTAAAGAAATATGCTTCTTCTTCAGCTAGGTGGACTTCTCTTTGACAGTCTGGGCATTTTCCGTCTACTAATTGGGATTCTGACCAAAAGGCTTCACAGGGAGTACAGTAATGTCCTTTGTATGTTGATTTATATATTTCTCCTTTTTCATATAGCTTGGTAAAGATGTCTTGTACTGCCTTTTCATGGTATGGGTCTGTAGTTCTTATGAAGGTGTCGTAGTCGATTTCTAATACCTTCCATAGCTTCTTTATATCTGCAACTATTTTGTCCACATAGGCCTTTGGGCTTAAGCCATTTTCCTTTGCCTTGCCTTGAATTTTTTGCCCGTGTTCATCAGTTCCTGTAACAAAATATACATCATATCCTTGCATCTTCTTAAACTTCTTTATTACATCTGCAGCTACTGTAGTATAGGTGTGGCCTATATGCAGGTTGTCAGAGGGGTAATATATTGGTGTTGTTAAGTAGAACTTTTTCATTTGATTAACCTCCCTTTTTCCAGTTAATAGTTAAGAGTTAACAATTGCTTAGTTCAAGCTTTTAAATCTTAGGACCTTGACTATCGCTAAGGATGACTGCAATACTGTCTTTTTTTTCGAATATCCCTTATTGGTAAAAACTATTATAACTACAAAAAAACCCTCATCTCATAGAGACGAAGGTTAAGCTTCGTGGTACCACTCTAATTCGCCTAAACCTCTCGGTTTAGACCTTACTAGGTTACAAACCCTACAGTGTAACGGCTGCGTCCGTCATGGCCTAAATAAATTCGACCACAAGGTTCCGGGGCCATCTTCGGAATAACCTTAATCACTGGCTTTCACCTAACCCAGCTCTCTAAAGATTAAAATTAATCCTACTCTTCCCTTCAATACCTCTAAATTTGTAATTTTATATAACTTTTCTATATCTTTCCTTATTTGATATATTATTATACTCTAAGTAAAAATTTTAGTCAACCAAGTTGATTTTTTCTTTATAGAAAGTGTATATTTTTCCAGTTTTTGTGTAACATATAGATTATACACTGTCATGGAGTATTTTTCAGAATATTATGTCTATTATATCAAAAATTTGACAAAGGAAAGCTTTTTGATTAGAATACAATATAGTTAAAAAATAGGAGGTATTTTATGGAAAATCATCCGTCACATTTGACTAGGAAAATTCCAGTCATAATATTCCTCGCTATAGCATTAACTGTGTCTTTAGGTTTATACTTTTACCAAGGTAGCTTATCTAAGGTTACCATAAAATTGGACAGCGGAGTTAAGTCTATAACTTCAAATGCCGATACCTTAGAAGAACTTCTTCTTAAGGAAAACATTATATTAGAAGAGGGAGCTTACATAAGCCATCCCTTAGACAGCAAGATTGAAGACAATATGATAATTACTATAAAGAATCCTAAACTGTATACTATTGCAGCAGATGGTGTCCTAGTTGACGTAAAGTCAACCCACAATACGGTGGGAAAAATTTTAGCTGACAATAGTATTAGTTTGGGAGAAAGGGATTTTACTAAGCCTGGTTTAGAAGAAGCAGTTTCCCCAGGTAGTACAATAGAAATCTATAAGGTTGAGGAAGTGATTGAAACCTTTGATGAGGTTATTCCTTTTGAAAAAATAGTGAATAAAAATCCAAAAATGGATATTGGCACAACTAAGACTATTCAAGAGGGTAAAGAAGGATTAAAAAAGGTCATAGTAAAAAAGGAACTCATCAATGGTAAAGTACACTCAACCGAAATAGTAGGAGAAGAAATTGTTGCAGAACCCGTTTCAGAAATAGTAGAAAGGGGCACGAAGGATATAATCGTAACATCTAGAGGTAATGTTAGCTATAGAAAAGCTATAATTATGACAGCAACTGCATATGATTTATCATTCGAAAGTACTGGGAAACGCCCAGGGGATAAATATTATGGCATAACAGCTTCTGGTACAAAGGCAAGGCCAGGAGTGGTGGCTGTAGACCCTAGGGTCATTCCTCTAGGTACAAAGCTTTATATACAAAGCCTAGATGGAACTAAAGATTATGGTTTTGCTATAGCTGAAGACACAGGTGGAGCCATCAAAGGAAATAAGATAGATTTATTCTTTGAAGACTCCCAAGATGTTTATAGGTTTGGAAGAAGAAAAGTAAAAGTATATATACTAAATGATTAAAAATGATTAGGTCCTCCCAGGAGGACCTAATCATTTTTATGCTTCAGCTAGTTTAACATTAAGGACTTTTTCAACAAATATATTCAATAGTTCTGGATCAAATTGGGTTCCTGCATTGTTTATAAGCTCTTCTATAATTATATCTGAAGGAAATGCCTTTCTATGGGGCCTGTCGGAGGACATGGCCTCATAGGCATCTGCTATGGCTATTATCCTAGATACAAGGGGTATTTCTTCTCCTTTAAGCCCCCTGGGATAGCCTAAACCATCATATCTTTCGTGGTGATATAGGACATATTCTGCTATTTGGCCCATTTCATTAACTGTACTGAGTATCCTGTATCCTATTTCAGGATGCTTTTTCATACTCTCCCATTCCCTGCTAGTATAGGGGCCAACCTTGTCTAATACTTCATCTGCAACTGCAATTTTGCCAATATCGTGGAATAAGCCTGCTATATAGAGGTCTTCAATCTTATCTTCAGACCAACCTAAGGCTATACCCATTTCCTTGCAAAGTTCAGCTACCCTTTTTGAATGTATTTCTTCTATTTGACTCTTTTCGTATAAGGCATCGATCATAGTATCTATGGTTCTGCTCTTCATGCTGGGGCCTTCAAATAGTTTGCGGGAATACATATAGTCTTCTGCCTTCCTAATTACCTGAGAAATATCCATATCGACCTTGTCTTTTACCCCTATACCGTAGGCAATAGATATCTCTATGTCTATTCCCTTGTCCCTTAATAATCTCCTATTGAAACTCATTTCTTTAATTCTATCTATTATCTTCTCCGCTTCTTCTTTGCTTGTGTTGGGCAGTATAACTACAAATTCATCTCCGCTCAGCCTGCAGGCAATGTCATTTTCCCTAATTCCCTTTTTTATAATATTAGACACGCTTTTTAGCAGCTCGTCTCCCACATAGTGGCCAAAGGAATCGTTTATGAGTTTTAATCCGTTTACATCTGCCATTATGATGGAGATGGGCAGGTATTTTTCATCATCTAACCTATTGATTTCCTCTTCAAAGAACCTTCTATTATATAGGCCTGTCAATTGGTCCCTATAGGATAAGTCTCTTAGCCTTTCTTCTAAGATCTTTCTTTGCTCAATATTCTCTGCCAGCTCATTGTAGGATGACATTAGTTCTTCATGCTGAGCCATTAGCTCCTCCCTATCTTGTTCTGTCTGCTCAAAGAATTCCTGAGTCTTGTCTAAGGCTAAATTAATTGAGGTTCTCAATTCTATGAAGGGATCCTTTGAATCTACTGGCACCCTGTATCCTATATTTTCTTCAATATTAATGTTTCTAATATCACTGTCCAGTTTTAAAATAGGGGTAATTATAGTTTTATTTTGTAAATAAATAAAGACAGCAAATATAACTAAGGAGGTGCCTAGGGAAGTAGCATACATATCAACCATGTCCCATTCGCTTCGTTTTAGGTCCTCTAAGGACATGAAATTTCCTATAATCCAATCTGTATTATCTATGGGCAGATAGAATAAACGGCCTAGTACACCTTCCAGTTCTACTTCTATTTCACCGGTTTTTGTCTCCTTCAATTTACTATGTATGTTTTCTGAAATGGAGTTTATGTTTACTATTTCTGTACCTGATTCATACCTGTAGTTTGGGTGGGCCAAAATATTCCCTGCACTATCGATTAAAAAGGAATAGCCTAAGTCCTTTACCTCAGTTGCCTCAACTATTTCTATTATCTTTTCTAAGCTGATATCACAGGCTACTACCCCTAAGAATTCATTATCCTTGTTGTAAACAGGCTTGGAAATGGCTATTATGGGCTTTTCATCTATAGCATCTAAAAAGACATCTGAATATGCCAATCCATCATATTCTAAGGCTTTTACATACCAATCCCTTGACAGCCAATCATAGCCTTCCGGCGGAATCCAATCTCCGGAAATAATCAATTTATTGTTTTTGTCTCCAAAGTATATGGATTTTATGTAGGGGTTATTTGCCTTAAGCCTGTTGAAATAGTCCCTTACCTCATCTTCTGACCAGTTCTCCAGGGCAATAAATTCTGCAGCTACAAAGGTGTATTGACTATGGTACCTAAGGCTGCTATTTATTTGGTATCCTAAATATTCTAAGGATTTATCCATGGATTGTTTTTTATTCCTTGTTATTGTCCTATTTAAGTGGATATATTGAACTATTAATCCTATGGTTACGATAATAGTTAGCAATATACCAAATAAATAGAATCTTTTTTTGACAGAATTCATAACCATTACCACCTTGGACCTTATTCAGCTTTCGGAATAGTGTATTTATACCCAAAAATCGTCTCTTGTCTACTAATTAATCCCTTTTTCGACAAGGTTTTCAACCTATCTTCTAAAGAATCCAGTGTAAAGGTAATATTATGTTCTCTTTCTATTTCTGCAATCAATTGGATTAAATCGGTTTCCATTATGGGAAGCTTAGTTTTTATTATATTCATGAATTTCTCTTCAACTTCTTTTTCTCTGCTTTTAAGCTCATCAAAGGGGTTTTCAGTATGGGGACTGCTGGTAATGGCTGCTCTAATTCGTGCAAATATGGTTCTGCCCATGGCTGCAGATGATATAAATACATCTCCTGTTCTTAAATAGGGAAGCCTCCTAGTTTCTTCTACAGTAAGGTCTGTTTCTTCTTTTATAGTTTGAATGTCTGAAGCCCTTACAGTCCTAAATATGAATTTAGTATTTAATTGGGCAGTTATGGTCTCGTCTAATAAGGTGGGTCTTTGGGTAGCTAAGATTAGAAAGACACCGTACTTTCTCCCTTCCTGCGATATTTCTTTCAATATGGACTTAGAGGGTGGATTGTATCCCTTGGGAGCAAAGTTATGTGCCTCATCTGTAACCACTATAAAGGGCGGAAAGTAGTCTGATGCAGTATTTTTATACTGGGAATCCTTATACTCCCTTCTCTTGTGGTAAAGATTATTTATTAAATAGGTGCTGAATACTTGTAGTATCCTGGTATTCCCTTGGACTACTATTAATTTTCCCCTTTGTAACCCCTCTTCTATTTCCCTAATATCCTTAGAGAATATCCCTTCATTATCCAGCCTCTTTAATCTCCACATTATTCCCCTTACGGAGCTGTAGGGACATGTCTTATCATAGGATAGGTATAATTCCTTTCTTTCTATCCAGGCCTTTCTCTCCTCTTCATTTTCTGCTTGTCTTATCCTATTTTCTATCTTGTCTAAGGAGCCTTCCTCTTGGGCTTCCATTAACATTTCTAGCCTATTATAGAAGCTTTGGAAGGAATCCTTGTATTTAAAAAGTACATCTACTGCGTTGTTCATAGCATCTGTAATGGGAGAGGCTGCATCCAAAAGGTTTTTTAAGTCTTGGGCATTTAAATCTTGAAACTTTACTCCTACATGGTATCCTACCTGTAGGCATTTAAATCTATCTATAAAATTAATTTCATTATCTTTAAAATATGGTGCCTTTTCACTGAAGTCCATTTCAAAGTGGGGGTCTAAGACTATTGTAGGGATATTATGCTGCATTAGTTCTTCTAATAATACCCGGAGACCGAAGGATTTACCTGAGCCTGAACCACCAAATACTCCTATGTGGGGATATTGGTGCATGGATTTTAGGTCTAAGATGAAAGGAATTTCTCTTTGTGGACATAATCTATTGTCTTCAAAGGTATATAGTAGGTCTTTGAATTCTTCATCCATTTCAACTGCCATATCATCTGTATTCCTAATAGTTCCTAGGACCAGGCCCTCTTCCTTTGTGGCCTTTATCATTAAGTCCTTTACTTCATGGAATTTGGGCAGCCTAATGTCTGAACCCGTTTGTATTGGATATAGGGCTTCATTTAATAGTCTTACCTTTGCTATGTAAATAGTTTCTTCGTCTATATTATAACCTAAGGATTTCAATGATTCTAGCACAGAATTGTCAACAAAGTCGCCGCCTATGTTTAAGGGGATATACCTGTTGAAGGTATATGCTTCGACTACTTCTCCCATTAAATCTTCTTGCTGAGGGTCTTGGATTATGATGAATTCGTTTATTCTGAAATTCCTATCCCTTGAACCTACATAAACTTCCTGTTGGGTTGTAATACCTACTACTTTCATTTATATCACCTCTTTTATCAATTGACAATGAAAATGGATAATGAATAATGGATTATCTTTTTCAATGGACTTTTGACAGTTCACAATTGCTGAGGTCTAGCTATAAGCTGGCAAAGTATGTGAGTAAAAATGACAAATTGTACGAGTGACTCTGAAAGATTTGCCATGCCTTCCAGCGAAGTTTACAACAATATCGGAAATCAGGGTTTAAGCAAAGCGGCCCATTGATTTCCGGTTGTAAACGAGCTGTAGAAGGTATCAAATCTTGAAGCGGAACGAGTGATTTGTCATTTTTACGGGTTTGAAAGCTCCTTCACTACGTTTAAGATGACTATTGATGCCAATTCACAATTCAATATTCACAATTAAAGGGTCCGTCTTGCTCTTTCGGATATGAAAAACCTTTCGTAAATGTCCCTGTCTAGATACCTTTCAAGTAAGTTTTTCATTATGGCATCGGAGATTTGTACTTCCTTGTCTACCAAATCTAACCACAGGGGCACCCCCCTGCTGTTTTCTGGAGTTAAGGTGAATATAAGCCTGCTCATTTCTTCTAAATAGGGTTTTTGGCTGTCTATAATATCCATTCCAATAACTGCAGGTGATAGGGATGACCTCATAAATACAGAGGAATAGCCAGATTCTTTCTTGCTGTTTACCTTGTCGTCTATGATTATTACTTCCCCATAATCCAGTATTCCAAATAACAGCTCCCTATCATAGGCATTTATTTTAAACTCTGGATATATTTCCCCAAGCTTATCTCCTATGATTGTGGTTTTTATATCCTTTATAACTCCTAATAAGATAATACCTTTTTCTTCACATTCATTTCTCAATTCCATCCACAGATCATAGGAATATATATAGTATCTGATTAAAGACCCATCCATCAGTATTCCATAGGGCTTATGCTTTTTTACTGCTTCTAGGGCTACTTTCACTTCTATGTCGGATAGCAACCTGTTTTTAGTTTCTCTTTCCTTTTCCATCTTTTCGTCTTCTTCCAAGATGTTTTTGGGAAGATTTGAGAATAAGGGAGAGTAAATATCTGCCTTGTAGATTGGCTCGTCCTTGATTAAAGTAGATTTGGCTAGACCTTGAAAGACTTCTACGAAATGGGGGTAGGTCCCTCCTACCCTATTGGTAGAACCGTCTACTCCAACAATACCGCCTTTTGCTTCATATAGGGCCAGGTGCTTGTTGTCTAGTTTTTCCATAGATTTGATGGGGCCAATATATTCCCTAATGAAGTTTCTTAAAAATCCCCTGTCCTGTGAAAATATTCCCTTATACTTTTCCTGTAATAGGTTATTTAAATTGCTTATTTTGTCTTTTAAGTCATTATGTACATTATAAATATAAACCACCCCTTTATTACAATGGACAACTGAAAATTGACAATTGCTTTTAGTCCACTTCTAAACTTGCCTTATACACTTCATTTTTGGGAAGATTATACTTTTGGGAGACTTTTTTTACTGCTTCTTTTTTGCTGTATCCTTGACTTAAGTATTCTCTTAGTGCTTTTTCTACATCTATATCTGGTGTTTCTACATTTTTATTTCCTTCTATAACGATTACAAATTCTCCTTTAATCCCTGAAGACCTGAATTTTTCTAGGGCTTCCTTTGGAGTCCCCCTAAAGGTTTCTTCGTATTTTTTTGTTAACTCCCTGGAAACGGATATTTTCCTTTCTCCTAAAACTTCAACCATATCTTCAAGTAGGCTTAACAGCCTATGGGGTGCTTCGTAGACAATTGTTGTCATCCTGTATTCCTTTATTTCCTCAAGCTCTTTGATCCTGTCCTTTTTCTTGGGAGCAAGGAAGCCGTAGAAGATAAACTTGTCTGTAGAAAGTCCTGATACTATTAGGGCAGTAATGCTGGCAGTAGGCCCAGGCAGTGGAACTACTTCTATATCTGCTTCTATGGCTTTTTTTATCAGGTCTTCTCCCGGGTCAGATATGCCTGGCATTCCTGCATCTGATACCAGGGCTATGTTTTTCCCTTGATTTAATTTATCTATTAATTCAATTCCCTTTTCCTTTATATTGTGCTCGTGATAGGAGGTTAAAGGCTTTTTTATATTATAATGGTTGAGAAGTTTGATAGTATGTCTAGTATCCTCTGCAGCTATTAAGTCTACTTCCTTTAAAACATTTAAGGTTCTCAAGGTTATGTCTTCAAGATTGCCTATGGGTGTAGGACATATATAAAGGGTTCCTTTTTTCATTTTATCACTCCACTTTTTAGACTTCTATCCCCTAATTTTCATTCCATAGATTTTATATATTTCATCTGTATAGGTGTTATCTTCATTATACACTATTAATGGATGGTGGAACTTTAAATCTGGCTTCCCGTTTTTTACTCCTTCTATTAGAATAAGGTTTGGCCTTTTACTTAGCTTTGGCTGGACAAATTGTATATATTTAGGCTCTATATTATGTTTTCTAAGGTTATACATAATGTCTACTAGCCTATTTGGCCTGTGTACCATATAGAATTTACCTAAGGGCCTTAGTAGGTATTGAGAAATTTTTATTATATCTTCTAAGGTACAGGCGATTTCATGGCGGGATATGGCAAAGTTTTCCTCAGGATTAATTAGGGCACCTCCCTCCTTCATATAGGGGGGATTGGTTGTTATTACATCTACGGAAGCCTTTTTAAATCTTTTAGGCAGGTCCTTCAAGTCCATATGTAAAATTTTAATCTTGTCTTGAAGATTATTTAATTCTACAGACCTTTTAGCCATATTGGCTACTTCCTCCTGTATTTCTACACCATAGATTATGTCCACATTCTTTTCATTATATATCCTAAGGGGGATAATTCCCGTTCCAGTACCTAAATCCACTACTACTCCCTTAGCCTTGGCAAAGGAAGATAACAAAATGGCGTCCATGCCATAGGAAAACTTTTCCTTGTTTTGGATAATCTTGTAATTTGTACCTGGAATTATATCAATTCTCTCATTGATTTCTATCATTCATAACACCTTTCTACAACAGTTGTTAATGAATAGTGAATAACTATTTACTATTAACTAATAGTTATTGGCTATACATACTGTACTAAAAAAGACCCATATGGGTCTTTTTTGTTAAGTACTATTCTGGTTGAGGTGCATCTACTGGACAAACATCAGCGCAAGCACCACATTCAATACATTTATCAGGGTCTATAACATAAATATCGCCTTCTGATATTGCATCTGTTGGGCACTCTGATTGGCAAGCACCGCAAGCTATACAATCATCAGTAATTTTATATGCCATTTTGCTACACCCCCCTTTGTCAAGGTAATGACTAACATATAATTATTCTACCAGATTTTATTATATAATTAAAGATATTTTTAGATATTTAATTTTTTTGTTAAATTTCCTTATTTTTTTATTTTCTAACTCTTAATCCTCTAATTCTTCTATATCTACTTCCTCATCATCTGGTATTTCTATGACTTCTGTAGATTTTTCATAAGCTGGATCCATTTCGCCAGTATCCTCAATATCACTTATATGGAATAAAAATACATCATCTGTTAGATCTGGCAGTCTTACCTTTACCTTGACTTTTTCCAGTAATGTGAAAGTCTCTATTACTGTACCTTTACCTTCAGGGGTGTTTACTATGGCCCCTAAGGGGGGCATCTTTTGTATAAGTTCTTCATATACCTGATGTTCAAATTTCAGGCAGCACATGAGCCTGCCGCAAAGCCCTGATATCTTAGTTGGATTAAGAGACAGGTTTTGCTCCTTTGCCATCTTAATAGATACCGGCTCAAATTCCCCTAAAAACTGGCCGCAGCAAATAGTTTTGCCACAGGGCCCTATTCCTCCAATCATCTTTGCTTCGTCTCTTACTCCTATTTGCCTTAGTTCTATCCTAGTTTTGAAAATTGCTGCTAAATCTTTAACTAGCTCCCTAAAATCTACCCTGCCATCGGCTGTAAAGTAAAAGATTACCTTATTGTTGTCAAAGGTATATTCCACATCTACCAACTTCATCTCTAAGCCATGTTCTGCTACTTTTTGTTCGCATATACTTAGGGCTTCCTTGGCCTTTCTCTTATTCTCCCTATGTATTTCAAAATCCTCGTCTGTTGCTACCCTTATAACATTTTTTAAGGGAGCTACTATCTCATCTTCTGTTACTTCCTTTGGTCCTACTACTACATGTCCAAATTCAATACCTCTTGCTGTTTCCACTATTACGAAGTCATTTAACTTAACATCTATATCACCGGGGTCAAAATAATATATCTTCCCTGCTCGTTTAAATCTAACTCCTACGACTTTTATCATTAAATAATTCCTCCTATATGCTGAGAAGCATTGTTTCTATAAGTAAGTTATAATTAACATTTCTCTTGATATTGATTTTTGTTTCATCTATCCTATATATTATATCATTTATTCTATCTAAATCTACAAAAGTTTGACTAGATAGTTTTTCAACCATATCTTGATTAATTAATAGCTTAGGATTTCCTGTCTCTTTAAGTATGAGTAAATCCCTAAACCAATATACCATAATGTCTAAGATTTCCTCAGCATTTTCCTTGTTTTCGTTAAAGAAATCTAAGGAAGTAATGGCCTTTATCTGATGACCCCTTAGCAAGTTATCTATTATATCTATTATTTTATCCCTCATATTAAAAAAATCACTGGAATTAGCAAGTTCTAGTGATTTTTTTAAGGAACCCTTAGAGAAACTTGCAATGAATTTAGCCCTATTAATTTCCATATTATGTTGTTCTACTAAGAGATTTACTATCTTAGAATTTTCCAGGGAATAGAATTTTATTATTTGACATCTTGATAATATGGTTGGGATTATTTTATCTTTTTCCGATGTAATTAAAATTATGGTTACATACTCAGGAGGCTCCTCTAAGGTCTTTAAAAGTATATTTTGGCTGTCTAACCTCAAAGTATGGCAATCGTCTATAATATAGATTTTTCTACTGCTCTCAAAGGGCAATGTAGATATATCCTTAATTAGATTATCTATCTCTTCCCTCTTTATATTCTTATTTGTTGGGGATATGATTTTAAAGTCTGGATGATTGGAGGAGTCGAATTTTATGCAGGAATTACAAGTATTACAGGCATCATCCCCAGCTTTTTCACATAAGAGGGCCTTTGAAAAAGCATACGCAACAGCCTTTTTGCCTAAGCCTTCTTCTCCTTCAAATAAGTAGCTATGGCTTACAGTTCCTTTTTTTATGGAATTTTTCAGGGATTTTATTTGTCTGTCATGGCCTATTATTTTTGTAAAATCCATTTATCTCCCTCAATCTAAATTTTAATATGTCTGTCTATGTCTATTATGAATAAGTTTGCTCCTCCAACTGTTACTTCATCATTTTCAGTTTTAACGTTTTTGCTTTTACATTGTTCCCTAATCAGTTCTACTACCCTGTCTACTTCATTTTCCTTTACACCTATGAACAAGGTAGTATTTCCTGACTTAAGAAAGCCTCCTGTAGAAGATAGTTTTGTAGTCCTAATTTTATTATCCATCAGAACCTTTATTACCTTATTTATATATTCATCTTGGATAATTGCAATTATAAGTTTCAAGGTATTCCCTCCTATATTCTAATATGTTTTTCTACATCTAATACAAATACTGTGGCACCGCCTACTTTCACTTCCAATGGAAATGGCATATAGGTATCCCCTGGCATGGTCATTGTCATTAAAGATGTGGTGATTTCTCTAGTTTTGCAGTTGTCTTCTATAATTCTCAAAACAGAGTCTACATCTTTTTCTTCTACTCCCACTAAGAGAGTGGTATTGCCAGATTTTAAAAATCCCCCTGTAGAAGATAATTTTGTGACCCTATATTGATTTTCTGTTAAATCATCTATTAATGCTCCAGCATCCTGATCTTGCACTATACATATTATTAGCTTCACAAAATCATTCCCCCTTCCCTAATAAATTTTCTATTTCTTCAATACTTTGCTTGAAGACTTCTTCAATAGGCTTGCTTGCGTCGATTATCTTTATATTTTTAGGATACATCTTCAGCAGCTTCATATAGCCCTGGTAGGCTTTATTGTGGAAGTCACTACCCTCTCTTTCTAGCCTATCGGCACTTTTTTTCCCTATTTTCCTCTTTAGGGTTACTTCTGGGTTCACATGGAAGAATAGGATTAGGTCAGGGTAGATTCCCCTTATGGCAAAGTCGTTAATATCCTTTACCCTTTCAATACCTAGGTTTCTGCCAACTCCTTGGTATGCTAGGCTGGATAGGATAAATCTATCACAGATTACCACTTTTCCTTCTTCTAAGGCTGGTATTATCTTTTCGTGTACATGCTGGGCCCTAGCTGCTGCATAAAGTAATGCTTCTGTTTCTCCTCCCATATTAATGTTGTTATTATCTAAGATTATTTGACGGATTTTTTCTCCTATTTCTGTGCCTCCTGGTTCCCTAGTTGTGATAAAGTCTATGCCTTTATCCCTTAGATAATTACCTACTAATTTTAATATGGTAGATTTGCCTGATCCATCTGGTCCTTCTAAGGTTATAAACTGTCCTCTCACTAAAAGTCTTCCTTTCTTATTCCACTATGACTAATTTATCTTTATTATATCCCATTAAACCAACTATTTCTATACTCTTTTCCATGAGAACTGCTATTTGGTCATATACTTCCTTAGTTATTTCCTTGTATATATCACATTTTTATGTATATAAACTATTAATTGAAAAAGCCCCGTACTAATTTACGGGGTTTAATAGCTGTTTTTCTGATATGTAGTATCCTAGTATTATTCTCATTATATTTTTATAATAATCATAGCTTTCATCCCAGGGGGAAGTTTCTAGAATCTCCTCTATACATTCTTTACAAATACTTTGACCTAGTATATTTAAAGCTGCCTTATCCCCTCCACATATTTTACAATACATAAAGAACACCCCTCGCCTAAGTTTCTAATACCATTATTGCCTTGTTATTATATTTTATTCTATTTATTTAATTTCGTGCTTGGCAAGGGGCAAATATTAATATATTAAATTTATTTTGTACTGGCATTTTTTGCATTTATCATCTTCTATGGACAAGACTTCCCTCTTTAGGGTTCTATCTACTAATTTTTCGTGACATTTTGGACAATAAGTGTTGTTGTCTATTCCCCACACATTGCCTATATACACATAATCTAGGTATTCCTTGGCTATATTTCTTGCTTCTATAAGAACTTCTATTTTAGTTGGAGGGTTTTTCATCTTATAGGCAGGATAGTACCTGCTAAAGTGGAGGGGAATGGACCTGTTTATTTCTCCTATTCTTTTTGCCAGGGTCTCTATTTCCTCCAGGGATGAATTTTCATTATCTATCAGCATGGTGGTTATTTCTACATGGGTGTTCCTTGCAGCAAGTTCAATGGTTCTAAGTACTGGCTCTATGGTTCCCTTGCAATAATGCTTATAGTAGAAGTTATTTATGGATTTTAAGTCAATATTCATAGCATCTATATAGGGCAAAAGTTCCTCTAAGGGTTCTTGGTTTATATAGCCATTGGTAACTAAGATATTTTTCAAGCCCTCTTCTTTAATCTTCTTTGAAATGTTTAAGACATATTCTAACCATACGCTGGGTTCATTGTAGGTAAAGGCTATGCCTATGGAATCCTTTGCCTTGGCAAGGGAGATTATTTCTTCATCTGACATATCAATGGTCAAGGACTGCTCATAGACTATTTCCCAATTTTGGCAGAAGTCGCAGGCTAAATTACAGCCGAAGCTGCCTACGGAGAAGATATTTGAGCCTGGATAAAAGTGATATAGGGGCTTTTTTTCTATGGGGTCATAGGCATAGGAAGTGATTTTGCCATAGTTTAGGGTATATAGGGTTCCGTCTACGTTTTTTCGGACCCTGCATTTGCCTATCTTTCCATCATTTATTTTGCAATAATGGGGACATAGAACACAGTAAACTTCTTTATCTTTGCCCTTTTTGTAATACTTGGCTTCCTTCATACTAGAACACCTTCCTTCGACTGACGATAAATAATTCTCTGCTAATTGTCCATTGTTAATAGTATCGATCAACTCTAAATCTCTCAATTGTATATTCCTCATGTGGGCTTATGTTGGCCTTTCTTAGGGCGATACTTATTTGCTCGTCTACTGTATCTATACCCTCTATATTGGGAAGTAAAAGCCCCCTCCTAAAGCCAGACGAAACTATTACTCCGTACTTTTCCACATCTAAGTCATCCTTAGATTGGACTTTTTCAGGCTCGTGCAATACATCCACTGAATATACAATGGAATCTAGTTCATCTTTGGTCACTTGTTCAAATCTAGGATCTTCTGTACCTGCAGAAACTGCATTTCGTATAATTTCTAGGGCTATATTTTCCCTGACAGGTTGGATAGTGCCTATACAACCCCTTAGGGTTCCATCCTTCTTCAAGGTAACAAAGACTCCCTTTCTAGTGTTTAATAGCTCTTCAGGAGTATGAGGAGGTATATCTAAATATTTTCCCGTATTTATATAATGTTCAAGGCTTTGTCTTGCTAGTCTTACATAGGGACTTTCATTCTTTCTAATCTCTTCAATTTTTTCCCTTTCCTTGTCTTCTAGTATTTTTATCAGGTCTTGTCTCGAATCCTCCCCTACAACATCTAGCTTGGCAGTACAATATCCTACTCCAAAGGGGCCTTCATAGGATAAAATTTCCGGTTCTATCTTGTAATTGTCTAAGACTCCTGCCATTATCATAAAGGATCTTAATCCACATTCTCCAGCCCTTTCTGCCAGTTCTAAATCAAAGCCTATGATATCTTCCATCCTTCCTTCCTTAAGGATTTCCACTATGGTTTCATCGAAAACTTTCCCATAAGGAGAATAGGTATATGGGCTATCACTGGCCAGTTTGTGGGACAGGTCTCCACTGGCTATTAAGATAATGTTTTCCTCTGAATTAAGTACTGCCTTCTTTATACATTGGCCGAATTTGTAAAGGTCCTTTGGAGACAAAAGACCGTAGGTAATGTGGACAAGTTTGAAGTTTTTGTAGGCCTTATCCACAAAATATAGGGGAACTAAGGCTCCATGGTCTAATTTATTATCTATTCTGTACCTCCTAGCCGTGGTCTTATCTATTGCTGCTATCCTTATATCTTCCTCTAGGCTGTTGTTGATTATTTTCTTGACCAACTGTTGATTATTTTCAAATTCAAAGCTTATTTCTCCATATCCAAAGTTTCCAAAGTCTCCATATAGGTTTTTTTCTATGGAGATGGATATGGCATCGCTAAATAAAGGGCCATGGGGAGTAATAACTATTATGGTAGTTGGAGCCTTGTCTTTAATATAATTACTTAAGGCCCTGGCCCCTTCAATGGTCTTCTTGGCCTTTACCTCTTCACCTCTTCCTATTTCTTCAATTATAATAGGAGGGTGGGGATAAACAGCTGCTCCCAAGACTTTACCCATTAGATCAACCCCTTCCTTTCATTCAATTGAGAACTGACAGTTTATTTCAATGGACAATTGACAGTTGACATTTGACAATTATTTCAGTCAAACCCTCGAGTCTTTTTACCCTAGTTCAATACTTTCACAATTGTCCATTTTCAATTGTAAATTATATTAGTTAACTATATTTTACCTCAAAGTACAAAAAAACCTATATAGAAAAACTATATAGGTTTTTTCAACGGTATTATTCCATTTGGTTTTCGCTTGCTTCAGTTGCCTCTGGTGCTTCTGTTTCTTCTCCTTCTTCTGCTTCTTCTTCAGCAGGAGCTGATGGTTGTGTTAATGTACATACAATATCGTCTAAGTCTCTTAGTATAGTTATGTTTTCATTGCTTGCTATATCTAAGTCTCCAACAGTAATTGGAGTTGTGAAGTCCATATCTTGTACATCTACCTGAGCTGCACCAGGTATGTGAGCTGGCAAACATTCTATTTCAATTTGGTCTAGGAGTTGGACTAATACGGAAGGTTGAAGTTTTATACTGTCTCTATTTAATAATACTATAGGTACAGTCAATCTTACCTTTTCATGCATATTTAGTTTTTGGAAGTCAACGTGAAGGATTTGGTCTTTTAAAGGATGTCTTTGTACTTCTTTGATGATAACAGGTATTGTTTCTCCTTCTAAATCCAAATCTAGCACAGCTGAAGTTCCTGCAGCCCTATTTACTTTTAGAAACTCTGAAAGATCAACTTTAACATGAATATTTTCTTCACCTTTACCATATATAACAGCTGGAATCTTGTTTTCTTTTCTCACTTCTTTAGCTGTATTCTTTCCTACTTCTGCTCTTCTTTCTATTTGTAATTTAAGTGCTGACATTTGTATACCCCTCCTTTGTTTTTTTTATATACTTAGATAAGTATACCACAATCCGGCATTTTCTGCAAACTCGACCCCCCATACCCTGTCCTACAAAACAGCTTGCAAAACTAAGAGTAAAATTACCCCTGGCACACCCAAGAATCCAACTATAATTGCGTTTAATGGATTGATAGCTATGCTTAAACCAAAATATTTCCCAATATAATTAAATAAGAATAAGGTAATTCCACCCAAGATCCCATTGACTATTAATTTAATTATCTTCTTAATTGGCCAAACTAGGATAAGTCCAACAAGATATAATAAGAATAGTCCAATGATATAGTAAAAAATTGTGCTCATGCCCATAATATCCCTCCTATATTTTATTATACTATAATATAGGAGAAATTTTTAGAATATTACTTATTAATCAGTTTTATTATCTGCCATAGCCTTTCCTATTCCCATTTCTTTTTTTAATTTCTTCAAGAGGTATATATATTTAATCTTTGATGCCTCCAATTCATATATGGCTATATCTACTAGGTCTGGGTCTGTAACTTCTTGGAAGAACTTTTCTTTTTGCTTCCATTCATTATGGGCATTTTTTAAGTTTTCAAGCATTTCCTCTATTTCATCATTGTGAGCTTTAAAATTGAACATAAAAACACCTCCTATTTCTTGTATTATTGACAAAAAATAGAAGGCATATACAAAATTTAATGGTGGTGGATAATATTCATGGCTAAGGCCATGACTATCATGCCCAATATGGTAACATAAATGCCCAGGTGATGGTCGTCATCCTGCCTAGATATGGGTAGAAGTTCGTCTAGGGAGATGAAGATCATTATTCCTCCGACTATGGAAAAAAGTATTCCATGTACTGTATCGTTTAGAAAATTTGCTAGGACTAAGTGGCCTATAATGGCTCCTAGGGGCTGGCATAGCCCTACAATCAATGAATATAAAAATCCCTTTTTTCTAGACCCTGTGGCATAAAATATGGGCATTGTAATTGCAATACTTAAGGGGATATTGTGTAAAATAACCCCTATGGCTATGGGTATAGCCAAGGCCATATCCTTTAGGCCTGTTGTATATACTGCCAGCCCTTCTGGCAAGTTGTGTATGGCTACAGCTATGGCAGACATTATCCCTAGATTAGTAGTATGGTGGTTGTGTTCATGTTGGTGGCCTTCTTCCTCTTCAATGCCATGATAATGGCCGCCGAATTTATGGACGATTTTTTCCACCAATGCAGTTAAAAACATTCCTCCAAAAAAGGCAGCTAAGGCTATATAATAGCCAGCCTCTCCTAAGGTATCTTCTAAAAGGTGGATCCCCTCTGGAAGCATTGCTATAAAGGCTGTATATATCATAATCCCTGCTGAAAAACTTAGGGACAAGGACAGAAATTGCCTATTGGTCTCCTTAACTAAATATGAAAGTAAGCTTCCCAATCCCATAGTTAATCCAACTATAGTCGTAAGTCCTAAGGATAGGATTTCTTTTGACATAGTTTATCTCCTTATTTTTCTTTATTTTGTTTTTTGATTAAAATACTTCCTATTGCAGCTGTAACAGGTATGGTAAGTGCTAGGCCTATACTGCCTGCCAGAGACCGCACAGCTTCAGTTGCTATAATGTCTAGGTTCATTATCTCTACTAGGGAAATATTATAGGCCATAAATAATAAAAGCAAGGGTATGGAAGAGCCCGTATAGGCAAGTATCAATGTATTTGTCATTGTACCCATTATATCCTTACCTACATTCATTCCAGATTTAAATAGTTCCTTGGTACTAAGATTAGGATTTGCAAGATGGATTTCCTCTATGGATGAGGCTATGGACATGCCAACATCCATGACTGCTCCTAGGGCCCCTAGTATTATGCCTGAAAAGAGTAGGTTTTTGAAGTTGAATTCAATATTTTGTGGTATGTATATTAACATAGTTGCCTCTTCTGAGCTTAGGCCTGTTAAATGGGCTTTGTGGCCCATGTAGTAGGCTATAAGGCCTGCAATTATGACCCCTATGGAAGTGCCCAGTATGGCTGTTAAGCTTTTATAGTTAAAACCAGATACTAGTAATATTGTAATTACGGTAACCCCTACAGCAATTAATATTGAAACAAGCATAGGGTCTACTCCCTTTAGGATTTGGGGCAGCAGTATGTAAAGTATGGCTAAGATGGTTAATACCAAGGATACAATTGCCTTTAGCCCCTTTATCTTTCCTATTAGTAGGATAATTAGAACAAAAAATATTGCCAAATAAAGTATGTAATTTGACCTTTGAAAATCTGTAACATAGGCTTCTAAGTCTCCATCTATTTCCTCTATCATAACTACTACCTTGTCGCCTTTCTTTGGCAGTATGTCATAGGCCGGGTTGTCTGATAAATGGTTCTCAATGTCTAGGACCTGATTTTTATACTTTCCACTGCTTATCTTCACTTTCAATCTTTGAACCTTAATACCCTCATATAAACCTTCTTCTCCGTGTGGTTCTTCTGCCTCTAAGACTATTCCCTTTTCAACAGTGGATTCAACATATTCTTCTGCAAATATTAGGGAAGTATTGAATAATATTGCTAGAATGAGAAAAAATACCTTTACCCTCATTATTTACCTCCAAGGAATCTTTTAAACTATTATATCACAAGATAAAGTGGACTAAAGCGAAAAATTGTCATAGACCTATGACAATTTTAGTATAGAATCAACTGTATTACAGGCACAAAGGCAGCTAATGCAAATGATATCAATAATAGGAGTATAACGATTTTAGTAAGTTTTGATCTGTTCAATTGTCACACCTCCACTATATAAATATTATACTTTAAAAATTCCAATTAATCTATTGTGAAATAAAAATTGTTTTTTTCTGCCCTATTGATAATTTTTTAAATATATGGTAACATATTTAAGTAGCTAATCTGGGCGGTTAACTCAGCTGGTAGAGTGTCACCGTGACATGGTGAAAGTCGTAGGTTCGAGTCCTATACCGCCCATTTTTTATTTAGTGAATAGAAAATAGTAATCCCAAGACAGTAAATCCTACTGTCTTTTTTGATTTTTTTGTTATATTAGGCTTATTTTTGGTATAATTAGAGTATCTAAATAAATTGAAATGGGGTGTTACATTTGAAAATATTAGTAGGTAATCAGGGAGATGTTGAAGTTCTTTTAGTCTTTAAGGGACAGGAAGAACTGGGAAAATCTCAAGACCTATATGAGTATTTAAAGGATAAGGAAATATTTAAAGGAGATTTAGGCGAAATTTACTCTAATATTTCTCCTAAAGAAGATAATGTAATCTTCTTAGGCCTTGGAGATCAGGAAAAGCTTAGTCTTGATTCCCTTAGGAAGGCCTTTTATAAATTAGGTAAGGAACTGAAAAAATTAAAGATAGAATCTGCTAAGGTTACTGTACCAGAATTTGAAAACCTCTGCTATAGAAGGACTAATATGGCCATAGCAGAAGGCTTGCTCCAATCAGAATACTCCTTTGATAAATACCTTTCCGAAAAGAAAACTAAGCATACTGTTAAGGAATTTTATCTGGAAGTCTTGGAGGATAAGAAGGATAAGGTCCAAGAAGGAATTGATGAAGTTTACAACATAGTAGAAGGAATTTTCCTGACTAGGGACTTGGTCAATGAGCCTGCCATTGTTATGACTCCAAAGGAATTGGCAAATAGAGCAAAGGAAGAGCTGGAGCCCTTGGGAGTAGAAGTGGATGTCTTTGGAAGGGAAAAAATAGAGGAACTGGGCATGGAAGCCTTTTTGGCTGTGTCAAAGGGTTCTGCCAATGAACCTCAGTTTATTATAATGAGATGGAATGGAGATAAGAACAGTAACAAGAAGATAGCCTTAGTAGGTAAGGGCCTAACCTTTGATTCCGGCGGATATTCCCTTAAACCTGCTGAGGGCATGGCTACCATGTTTGGAGATATGGCTGGGGCAGCAGCTGTTATCGGCGCTATGAAGGCCATAGGAAAGTCTAAATTGGAGAAAAATGTGGTGGCCTTAGTGGCAGCCTGTGAAAACCTAGTGTCTGGAGAAGCCTATAAACCTGGAGATATAATTGGTTCCATGGCTGGTAAGACAATAGAAGTACTAAATACAGACGCAGAAGGTAGGCTTACCTTGGCTGATGCCCTATGGTATGCGGCTACTGTAGAAAAGGCAGATAAGATAATAGATGTGGCTACTTTAACAGGAGCCTGTGTCATTGCCCTAGGTACTGTAAATATAGGGGCCATAACTAATAATGATGATTTAATGAAGGAAATTAAAGAAGCTTCTGAATTGGCAGGAGAACCAGTATGGCAGCTGCCTTCCAACGAGGAATACAAGGAGCAAATAAAGGGAACTTATGCAGACTTAAAGAATACTGGCGGAAGACCAGCTGGTGCCATAACTGCTGGCCTATTCCTTGGAGAGTTTGTAAATAACACTCCTTGGGTTCACCTAGATATTGCAGGTAAATCCTATTCTTCAAAGGAAAATGGCTATCTGCCAAAGGGAGCTACAGGTATTCCTGTAAAGACCCTATACAATTTTGTAAAGGAAGCTAAGTAAAGCTAGAGAAAAAACTCTAGCTTTTCTTTTTTTGTAATGGATTTGTAACCAATGAAAGCCATATATCCTATATAATTTAACTAAAGGAGATGAGAATAATGAGGAATAGAAAGCTAACTTTAATTATGGCTTTCGTATTAATTACAGCTATAGTTGTAGGTTGTAGTGCAGGGAGTACGAAGTCGGAATATGTTAGGGATGTGGCTCCTACTGAGGGAAGGGCTAGCATGGAAATAGCTGATGAATCCTATGGATACGGAGAAAAAACATCAGATGATGGATATTATGAACCTGATAAGATAATAACAACTATTTCCATATCTATGGAAACCATAGAATTTGATGAAACAACAAAAAAATTAGATGAAATTATTAAGAAATACAAAGGATATGTGGAAACTTCCCATATATCTCACAACAATTATATTCATTCTTCCAGGTTAAAATCTGCAAATTATGAAATCAGAATACCTAGGGAAAACCTTGATAATTTCGTAAAGGACATAAAAGCCATTGGAAATATTATTTCTGAAAACACTTCTAAGCAGGATATAACTAAAAGGTATAGGGATACAGAATCTAGACTAAGGGTACTGGAAACTAAGGAAGAAAGAATACTGGCCCTACTTGAAAAGGCGGAAAAGATGGAAGATATAATTGCCCTTGAAAATCAGTTAAGTGAGATTATATATCAAAAGGAAAACTTAACTGCTGACTTAATGGAAATGGACGACAAAGTGGATTATAGTACAGTCCATCTAGAGCTTAGGGAAGTGGCAAAATTAACTCCTGGAGAAAATGAAAAGACTCCATTTTTCACCAAATTAGCCAATGCCTTCAAAAACTCCATATATTATTTCAGCCAAAATATTGAAAGTTTTCTCATTTCCCTAGTATACTTCCTTCCCTATGGAATAATAATAGGAGTATTGGTTTATCTTATTAGAAAATTTCTTAGAAAAAGAAATATGAAGCTTCCTAGAATAAATAAAAAAGATGGAGAGTAAAATCTCCATCTTTTAACCTATTCAGTAAGTATAGATTTAATTTTCTCTAATATTTCAATCATTTCTTGGCTATAGGCCTTAGCCCTGTCAAAATGGGACATGGCTTCCTCCTTATCCCCTGCCTTTATGGCCGATATGGTATCATCTCCAGCATTATGTACTCCGTGATGGATCTCTTCTATGCTTTCCCATAGGTCTATTATTTTAGGATTGTTAATTACGGCACTGTTGTAATAATGGCCAAAGGCACACCTATTGCCATCGGTCTGAATAGGTATTACTTCCATAGCATCTACCATTTCTTCTAATTTCTTTATCCAATTTTTATGGGAAGTCAGTGCTCTTTCTACTATTTTAAGTATATCTTCATCCTTAAGTGAATTTTGTCCTCCAGACAAGGCATGCATCATGTCCTTAGTAGTTAAGGATAATTTATTGTCAATTTCTGCTATGGTTTCAGCATATTCTTTACTCTTCTTGGCATATTCTGTTATTTTTACAGTCATACTACTTAAATCTTCAGCTTCTCTACTGGAGGAATCCATTGCTGCATTTATCTCATTAGTAGCTATCCTTATTCCCTCCATAGATGTATTTATATTCCTTATGCCTTCTATAGATTCATTTATCATTTCTACATTTTCCTTAATTGTTAAGATTAAATTATCTATTTGGGAACTCATTAGATTAGTAGATTCTATGGCACTTTCCATGCTTTTTTTACCTTTATTGGCTGTTTTTTGAATGTCGCTTACAAATAAGTTCATACCATCTAAGTTCTTCTTAGTGTCATCTGCAAGTTTTCTAATTTCATCTGCTACTACCGCAAAACCCTTGCCATGTTCTCCTGCCCTAGCTGCTTCAATAGATGCGTTTAAGGCCAGTAGGTTTGTCTGATCTGCAATCTTTCCTACCCCTTCTACTATCTGATATATTTTATTAGTCATTTCAATTAGCTTTTCAATCTGCTCTTTCATATTATTGGCATCTTTTAATACCTTTTCCTTTAGTTTGACAACTTCAAGCAGTTCTTCCTTCCCTTCATTGTTGCTATGTAATAGCTTTTCAGAATGTTCAGATAGGCGGTTTAAAGTGTCTGTAACCTCATTTACTGTTTCATTTACTTCATGCATGCTGGCATTTGTTTGTTGAACTATGGCTAGATTAGATTCGCTCATTACAGACATTTGCTGGGAGAACTCCAACAATTTTTCTGATATGTAGCTCATATTCATATCAAATTCGCTGATGGAAGCAGTTACTTCTAGTATTTCCTTTGCAGACTTTGCCATCTGTCTTTCGTTATTTAGTAGAGAATTGATAGTATTTAGCATTTTTTTATGTATATGATATTGTACCTTAGGCTCCTCTACTTGCTTTCCAGACATTATATCTTCTACATAAGATATAACTTCTTGGGCCTCCTCGCAGGGCCTAGATTTTTTTAGTGCAAGCATTTTCTCCTCTCCTTCCTGAGTAATTTTTGTTTATTTGCTATGATTAATATTTAAAAGTTTCCAGTATAGTCTGAATTAATATACAACATCTATTATATAACAACTTGTTAATAATGTCACATTTTGGAAAATATTTTTTTGTAAATATATAAAAAAGTCATAGGATTATCCTATGACTCAAAAATATTAATCTACACTCTTTAGGGATTCTACCATTTTGACCTTCTTTAGCTTATAATACATTGCTAGGTTTACAAATAAGGCAAAGCCCAAGGTAAGTAATATGGATATGATGTAGGATTTAAAGGCTATCTCTAAGCCAAACATTATATTGTCCATTTCCACCGTAACCATTATATATCTATGGAGAAATACTCCTAAGACAAGCCCCAGCAGGGTGCCTATTACAGTCAGTATGGTATTTTCCCTATAGATATAAACAGCTACTTCCCTGTCATAAAAGCCTAAGACCTTTATGGTGGCAATCTCCCTTATCCTTTCAGAAATATTTACATTGGTTAAATTATATAGGACGACAAAGGCTAAGGCCCCGGCAGATAAAATCATAACCATTACTACATAGTTTAAACTTTCTATGGTGTCTTCAAAATCTTCCTGTATTATTGTATTGAAGCTGACATTGGTAATCCCCTCTTTATTTAAAAGGTCCCGAGAAAGCCTATCTTCAAATTCCTTAGTCTTTTCCCTTACTACTCCTATGGCTTCGTTGTATTCCACATCCTTTTTATAAAGTTCCTTGTAGTAATCAGGTGATAAATATACGTAGTTTAAAAGATAATTTTCTGTAATTCCAGTTATCTTTACAAGACTTTCCTTATCATCGGAATTTTTGAGGACAACTTCATCTCCTACTTCCAAGTCTAAGGTCCTACTAAGCTGTTCACTAATTACAACTCCCTTTTCCTGTATATAAATAGGGCTTTTAGTCTTTCGATTTCTAAGCTTAATATATTGGCTGATATTATCTATATTTTTAGGTACGACAATGTTTATATCCTTGGATATGGAGTTTGAAGTAATAGTTCCTCCTTCCCTGCTAATTAATTCATAGCCCAAAATCCTATTATCATCTAGGTCTACTTGGCCCCCGTCTAGGCCTATGGTTACATCATAGGTAAATAATTGTCCAAACTGGGTATTTACCACATCCCTAATAGAGTCCCTGATGCCAAAGGCAGCCAGGATCAAGGCAGTACAGCCTGCTACCCCAATAACGGTCATGAAAAACCTTCTCTTATACCTAAAGATATTTCTAAGGGTCACCTTGCCACTGAAATTTAACCTATTCCATATGAAGGGTATTTTTTCAAGAAGTATCCTTTTGCCGGGTTTAGGTGCCCTTGGCCTCATTAAGGCAGCTGTAGTTTCTTTTAGTTCATTGCTGCAGGCTATATAGGAAGTAATAGTAGTTAGGCCAATGGCAACTATGGTAGTAGCTAGGGCTAGAAATGTATCGAAATAAAGGTTTACAGGAGGCAGCATATATATTATTCCATAGGCGTTGAATATTACCGTTGGGAATAGGGTAAATCCTACTGCAAGGCCCAAGATACAGCCCAATAAGGTTGCAGTAAAGGAATAGATAATATATTTAAAGGCTATGGCACCTTTACTATATCCCAAGGACTTTAAGGTTCCAATATTTACCCTCTGCTCATCTACCATCCTGGTCATAGTAGTTAGGCAGACCAAGGCTGCCACTAGGACGAAGAATAGTGGAAAGACCTTTGACAGGGCCTCAATCCTGTCTGCTGCTCCCTTATAATCTACAAAGGAGTAGTGGCTATTTCTATCTAGCACATACCATTTTCCCTTTTCAATATCTTGGATTTCCTTTTCTGCCTTTTCTATTTCCTCCCAGGCATCCTTTAATTCCCTTTCTACCTTTTCCTTGGCCTCTAGATACTCTTCTTCTCCTTTTGCTAAATCATTTTTGGCCTTTTCCAAGTCTTCCTTAGCTTTTCTAAGCTGCTTGAGGCCTTCCCTTTCCCCCTCTAAAAGCTTTTCCCTTTCTTCTTCAAGGGCCTTCCTAGAAGATTCTAGTAATTCTTTGGTCTTAGCTAATTCCTCTTCTCCCATAGCTAGTTGAAGTTTTTTTCCTTCCAATTCCCTTTTACCAGCTTCTACTGATTCTTTTGTACTGGCTAAAAGGCCTGTCAGATTTTCTAGTTCCATATTTAATTTTATCTTCTCTTCTTCTGGCAATAGGGGGTTTTCTAGGGCTAGACTTATATTATTTATTGCGGCTTCCATTTCTTTTATGGCTCTTTCGCCCTTGGCTATTTCTTCCTCGGCATGTTTAAAGCCTTCCAAGGCCAAGGCCTTGTTTTCTTCAAAGGCTCTTAAGGCTTCTTCAAATTCTTTTTCTCCCTTTAATAGGTCTTCTTCAGCTTGGGCAATTTTTTCCCTGCCCTCCCTAATGGTTCTATGGAAGTCCCTTTCTTCTTTGGCTAATTCCCTCTCCCCCTTAGCTATTTCTTCCTTGCCATCTTCTATTTCCTTAAGGGCATCAGCCAACTCTTTCTCTGCCTTCTCCTTCTCTTGGAAATATTCCTTCTTACCCTTTTCCAATTCTTCTGTGGCTTCGTCGATTATTTCCTGATACCTTACTATTTCCCTTTCCTTTGCCAAGTCCTTTAACTTAACTGTAACCTTATCTATTAAAGGAAAATAATCATTTCCATAGGAATATAGGTCCTTTGCCCCCTCTACCGTTGCATAGATATCGGTATAGACTTCAAGCTTAAAATTGTCCTCTGGTATCATGATAAAGGCGCTTATTTGGCCATTGCCAATACTGCTGTTTCCCTTTTCAAAGGACAAGTAGTAGGGGGTCTGAACCAGGCCTACCACTGTATACTGTGTATATTTCAAGTCTTCACTTAAGTCCCTGTCCGTACCAGATTGAAGTTTAATAGTACTGCCTAGGGGAACTATAGAGCTGCCATTCATACCCTTTTCTAGTACACATTCATCGGGCCTTTCTGGCAATCTTCCCTCTATGAGCCTAAGATTATTTATGCCATCGGATTTTGGAAGACTGTGGACTTTAAGTACTACTTCACTTTCATCATATTCTGCCAATACATCCATGGTGTAGGCCCCTAGAGCCTTTTCTATTCCTTCAATCTTCCTTACTTCTTCTAAATCATCTTCACTTAGGCCTAAGGTAGATACTATCCGAATATCCATTAGGTTATAGTCATCATAGTACTTGTCTGCTGTCCTCTTCATATCCTCTGGGGCTATGGTTAAGCCTGTAAAAAAAGATACTCCCAGGGCTATTATCAAGGTAATGGATAAAAACCTACCTAAGGATTTTCTAATATCTCTGAAAACATCTTTTAACAATGCAGTTTTTATCATTACCATTCTATCCTTTCTACTGGAATGGGATTTTCATTTATTGTTTGACTTTCTATTATGCCATTTTTAACCCTTATTATTCTATCGCCCATGGGAGCTATGGCCAGGTTGTGGGTTATGACCACTACTGTCATTCCCCTTTTTTTACAGGTGTCGTGCAGGAGTTTCAATATGGATTTGCCCGTATTATAATCTAGGGCCCCTGTAGGCTCATCGCATAAGAGTAGTTTTGGATTTTTGGCCAAGGCCCTGGCTATGGCAACCCTCTGCTGCTCCCCGCCAGATAGCTGGGCAGGGAAATTGTTCTTCCTATGGGAAAGTCCCACGTCCTCCAACACCCTATCTATATCTAGGGGATTTTTAGATATTTGGGTGGCCAATTCTAAATTCTCCCTAGCAGTTAAGTTTTGAACTAGGTTGTAAAATTGGAAAACAAAGCCTATATCATATCTTCTATAGGTAATTAATTCTTTGTTGGAGAATTTATTTATCTCCTTATTGTCTACTATTACCTTTCCTGAGGTAGGCCTATCCATTCCACCTAGAATATTTAATATGGTACTTTTACCTGCCCCACTGGGACCAGCAACTATGACAAATTCGCCCTTTTCCACTGAGAAATTAACACCATTTAGGGCATTTATCTCAACTTCTCCCATTTTATATACTTTTTTTACATCTGCAAATTCTATATACTTGCTCATAGTTCATCTCCTTGCTAATATAAGTTTAAAACTTCCTACCCCTACCTCCATGGGTCCTGCCACTGGACGACCGGTGGGTAGTGCTTCTGCCAATGGTGGACCTGCTAGATGTCCTAGATGGATTGGATGGTTTTGGAATAATCCTATGGGTAACATAGGAAGATATTAGCCTATCCTTGGTAGGCATTAAATTTACTACACTATTGTTCCTATAGGAAAATTGATCGTAGGTACGGGGAGTTTTGTACCTGGCCTTTGTGCTGAAATAAAAGATTCCACTGGTTATTAAGCCTCCAACAATAGCTATCATGACATCAGTTAGGCTTATTCTATTTTCTGGCTTAATATATCCTTCAGGCTCATTGTATTGGTCTTGGGAAATTCCAGCCTCAAGATAAGACCTAGTGCCATCTAAAAAGGCCATGGCAGCCCCAAAATAGTCTCCATCTAATAGGCCTTCATCAAAGACCTTATCTAAGATCCTATCTAATCTAAAATCCGTTAAATATCTAATAGCTATGCCAGAGGTGGATATATAAGCTTCCCTATTATCCATATCTATGAGAAATAAAACCCCGTCATAGTTGTCTCCTACTCCAAATCCACCGTAGTCGAAGAAGTCGTCAGCATATTGCCTGGCTGTTTTCCCTCCTGCATCATCGGTGGTAACTATGACAAGATCCATCTTGTATTCAGTAGACAGATTACTTGCCTCATCTTCTAAGATTAATCTTTCTTCCTCTGAAAAGAGGCCAGCATCGTCAAATACTAGGGTCTTGGCGGCATAAACCTTTATGGTACTAAAGATTAAGATAAAAATTAAAGGGATTAAGAGAAAGGGTCTTCTTAAGCCTACCATATTAGCCACCCCCCTAGTAATAAAATTGCAAAGGTAGCTGCAAAGATTATGGCCGATACCTTCAGGGCCTTTTCCTTGCAGAATGGTAGTTCTCCAAAGGACTTGCCCGTTTGCCCATTTACAGCATAGACATAGGTCTTTCCCTTGTAGATATAGGTCAGTATCCAGGCAGGAAGTAAAGTATAGCTCCATTCCTTAAAGGTCATCTTTGACTTGTTTCTCTTTTCATATACTGTATTAAAGCCTAAAATAGACTGGTCTATTATAGTTTTTATGTATCCTTTGACCCTTGCTTCAATCCTTGGGGCCACATCTTCCTTTTCCATATCGTATTGTTCTGCGAAAAAACCGGATAAGTAGGGCATGGAAAAGCTTTTGGCCTCCTGTTCATTATAAGGGGATATGCCATCTAAGAGGGATTTGTCTATCTTAGTAAAGGCCAATTCCCCCATATTATTTATATTTACTATACCCTTCCTAATTATTTCATATTTTTTTGTCTCAGTATATTCCCTATCTCCACTACGCCATACCCTAATCTTTATGCCTTCTCCAACATAGTCTATATCTACCTCACAATCAGCCCACCAGTAGGGAAGATAGATGCCTGTTATCTTTTCTAGTTGGGAGTCACTATAAAAATCATTGGGGACAAACCTTTTTTTCCTTGCCCAGTCAAGAAATTTCTCCTTTGCCCTATCCCTATCAATGGAAAAAGGGATTAGCTTATTGGGTCTAAATTCCCCCTTTAACCTGTGGGATATGATAACGGGATTGTGGCAATAGTAACAAAAAGTGGCTGTAGTAGTATCATCTGTAACTACATTGGCGCCACAACTATTGCATTGGTAAGAGACAAACTCCATCCCTAGTTCATCCCTGAGGTCTTTTTGATTAAATTCCTCTATTTCCTGCTCAGTATATTCACTTAAACAGTAATCACATTTAAATTTGCTTAGTGAAGGCTTAAAATGAATACCTGCACCGCAACTGGGGCATTTATAGGACTTAGTAGGCATCTTGACCACTCCTAAAACTTAGTGCCACATTCTGGACAGAAGTTTGGAGTAGGTCCTGGTGGTGTATATCCACACTTGGCACATCTGTTGGATGCTGGCCTTTTAGTCCCACATTCTGAGCAGAAATTGCCAAAGTTATTTGCCCCACAATTTGTACAGAACCAGTGGTTTTTAGGATGGTTTTGAGCCTGTTCCATCTCCATTTGCCTCTGATTTGACTGGGAGGCAGCACCCATGAAATTGCCTGCACTTTGCATGCCTATTCCCATGCCCATAAAGGCAGTGGCAGAGCCTCCTTCGTTGGAACCTGCGGCTTCTAAGCCTCTAGCAATAGAGCCTTGGACATAGCCTTCCCTTACAGATGGGTCTCCAAGCATGGCCCCCTTGTTCCTCATATTGATTAGTTGTCTAGATTCATCGTCATAACTTATGCTGGCTATACCTACAGATTGGATTTCCATTCCCCTCATTCGCTTCCAATCTTCATCTAAGATATGGGCCATGTATTTACTCAATTCCCTTCCCTTAGATGGTACATGGGATATGCGGATTCCGTCTGCTGACATCTGATTAAGGGCAGCCTGCAATGCCTCAAGGAATTCTGATAAGAATTGCTCATTGATATCCTCTATATTTACCCTGTCCTTATTCCTAGGAATTACTTCCATGAAAAATAAGAGGGGATCTGTTATCTTGATGGAATAGGTGCCAAAGGCCCTTAAAAACAGCTCCGAATTATAAAAGTTATCAAAGTAGTTTAAGGGATTTGGAGTACCAAATTTAATTCCCTTTATCTCCTGTAAATTTATATAATAAACCTTTTGTGCAGTAGGTGTCACTCCACCATATTTTATCCTTTGGAAGGATTCCTTTAGTGATTCTTTGAAATCTCCATTGAATAAGGAGGGTAAACTTGAATTATCTACTCTGTAATAGCCTTCTTCAGCAGTATAATCTACTACCCTTCCTCCATCTACCAACATCATAAACTGATTTGGATACACATGGATTATTGAACCATCTGAAACGGTATTATCTGTACCCTTTCTGTTTGAACCCCTCCTGTCGTCTTTTCTAACCTTTACTCCACTTGTAAATACTGTACCTTCACCCATATTGTCTGGCTCTATTATCTCTAACCATTGATCTGCCAGTGAACCGCCTATGGCTGAAGAAAGTGCCTTAATTAACCCCATTTTCGCTACCTCCCGTGCTATTATTCATATATTTATATTTAGGTTGCTATTTGATAATATATACCCAAGTTACATAATTTTTTATCAAAGCTTTTAAACCCTAAGCAGATGGAAATATAAACTTTTATCAGGCTTACAAAAAGAGACTGAAAAAGTCAGTCTCTTTTATCTTAACTATTTGGCTGCCTTGTCGTTTGGAAGTTCTTCTACAGTTGTGTAAATAACATCATCTGAAGCTGGATCTCCTACTTGAACTTCAAATTCATTATTTAGCTGCCATCTATACCAGCCGCCATCATAGATGCTCATATTTGTATATCCATTTTCATACATTATCAGGAATGGAATTGCTGCATTCCAGCTTCTGCCGCTGTAGAAGGAAAGCTCATTGTCCAATGTAAAGTCTAAACCTTCCCAAAGCTCTTTCATTTCATCCATAGTAATAACAGTTCCGTCTTCATTTATATATTCACTGCCACCTTTACCCCAAACAGCACCCTTGGGCTCCCCTGCCTTGGCAATGAAGGAGTAGCCACTAGTTTCACCAATGAATTCTTCATATGGACGTATGCTTACTAAGCGGAAATTTGTATCTTCCTCTAATTTATTTCTTACATCTTCAATTGGCAAGACAAATTCAGGATTTCCTGGAACTTGGCCTCCAAATTCTGCTGCAGGCCTTGGAGTATTTAAAGTAGTTTCCAATTGGTATCCAGCATTTTTCCAAGCCTCAAGGCCACCATCTAATATCTTAACATTTTCTACTCCAGCCCAGATAAATGCAAACCCTACCCTAGCAACACCAGAAATATCTGAACCATATAGGATTACAACTGTATCCTTGGTAATCCCAAGCTTTAGCATGGTCTCTTCCATCTTTTCTGGAGATTTAAGGGTCCAGTATACAGGATCTTCTATATCTTTTATATTTAGGTATAAAGCTCCTGGTATATGGCCTTCATTATTATATGAGCTGTCTTGAAGCCTTTCTTTAGAAGCTTCTATAATCAAGTATTTCCTTGATTCTTCTTGTCCTCCAGTAATTACGGACATAACCCATTCTGGAGTAACAAACACTTTTTTAACATCTACTGCTTCTGCCTCTACTGGCTCTGTAGTAGGTTCATTAGTGCATCCAACAAATACTGTCATTGTTAATGCAAGTACAATCAATAATGGTAAAAATCTTCTTTTCATAATTCTGCCTCCCATTTTGTGTCATTTTGGGGTTAAAAATTACACCCTTAAAAAGTTTAACAGTATTTACTGACAAAGTCAAATCACTGGATTTGTACTCCTGCTCATGAGAGGCAGCATTGCTAACTTAACACTTGTCCGTCTTTAGTTAATGGAAATGCGGAAGGGTTTTCTAACCAACCTTCATAGAGCTTGCCTATAAAGGATTTCTTAATT
>JAAYHU010000164.1 GCA_012735245.1 Tissierellia bacterium | reverse complement strand
TAAAAGTGATTTCCTGCCCTTCGTAAACCACTTTTCTATTGGCTACGGTTTGCCTGAACTTTTCAGCTATCCTTTGGGCATCTTCCAAAGAAGTGTTCTTTAAAACTACAGCAAATTCTTCTCCTCCAATACGGCCTGCAATATCGGTCTTTCGGAAGCTAGTCTTTATTAAACGTCCAACCTCGCCAATTACTTCATCTCCTGCTGCATGGCCAAAGCTATCGTTGATGAGCTTGAAATAGTCCAAATCCATAATCAACAATGACAATTGCTCCTTATTCCTTCTGACCCTTTCAAATTCTTCTTTTGCTAAATTCATAAATTCGGCCCGGTTGTTGAGGCCGCTTAATGAATCTATGGTAGCTAAAACTTTTAGTTTCTCCTTTATTTTCTTTTCTTCTGTAACATCACGAATAGACTTAAGCATTCTCCTATTACCATCATGGGTCCCTCCCAGGGGTACAACATCAATCTCATAAAACCGTTCTTCCCCGTCTATTAGCAAAGAAATATCACAGCTAGTCTCACTTTGAAAGATTTCCAACAGTTCTGGCTCCCTATTAAAAATTTGCTCCATGGGATAATTGTTAAGTGAAATGCCCAACTTTTTAAAAAACTTCTTGGCAGCCTTATTATAGTCTATTATCCTCTCCCCTGGACCAAATACCACCATGCCTATAGAATTATATTCAAAGATTGTTTCTCGTGCTAAAGTTCTTATTTCCAAAAAATCGTATTTTATAATCCCGTAACTTATAATGAGTAAGGAAATAGGCATTATCAGAGCAGAATAATCGATGGTCAACTCATCAAAAGCAAAAATAACCAGTACTATACCTAGGAAGGGTAATAAGGAAGCAAATAAAAAAACTAAGAAATGGGATTTGCTGTAGCCAGCCTTGTTTTTTAGGTAACCTACCAAGTAAGTGATAACAGTAAGAAGCAAACACAGGATGGTATAATAGATGTTTACATAGTACCAAACTCCTCTTTCCATAAACAAGGAAGAATAGCCTTGAAACTCTCTAATTCCCCAATTTAAATAAAAAAGATGATGCCAAGTGTTAGTTAGCCTCACAAAGAAGGTTATTACTGGAATGGAAAAAAGCAAAAGTCCCAATTGGGGTTTTAAGTAATAGATGGTTTTTGTATAAAGAAGGGCAACCATCAGCCATAGGACAGAAATAAAGGGTAGTCCAAAATATTGAATCTGATTCCAAAAAATCATTTCTTGTAAACTGTTACTATTAATAATCATTATATAGCCAAACAAGTATATACTTATGCATAAAACTAGGGCAGAAAATGCCCTTCGATAACTAGTCTTCCCCTTTGAAAATAAGTAGGCTGCAAAAAATTGAGCTAATATAACTGCTAGAACTAAATATAGGCTTTGAAGGATTTTTAATGTGTTCATAATAGGCCCCCCAATTGTTAACAAACCATTTCAATCATAAAACAGGTTTGTTATCATTTAAAAGGATAGTTTACACTTCTCCTGATTAATTTGTTGTCATAATTATATATTAGTCATACTCTCTTGTCTATATTTGTCATAAAATTTTTGACACAATAAAAAACCAAGCCCTAAAAATTAAGGTTTGACAATTATATTATATTAAGTATTTCCTTTGAATCTGCATGATTTAATTCCATTGAATAAACAACAGCACAATCACTTCAATCATCCTTTGGTGATTAATAAGGTTTACATGGTCTATCTAGATTATCTAATAAATTATTTTCAACTCCTTTCCTTGAAGTTTATAATATTTTGGTGGTTGTTATTCAGGATATTTTCATATACATAGTCATCAAAGTCATAAGCCCAATCGAAACCTATGAGATAACATCCCTACATAGTACTTTTTATGTTAACATAGGCTCACCATTTTCATAAATCTTTTTATTTCATGTTTAGCTCCTTAGCAACCCATATTTCAAATTCCATACCTTCTAAAATCCTCTCAACAAACACCAATACTTCATCACCCTAAGTAAGAAGTGATATTTCTATTATTTGAACATAGGAAAAGGCAAAATATTAGGTCCAAATTAACCCAATACTTTCCCTTTTTAAATATTATTGGACTATTATTTTTTCATTTCAATATTGCTTATTCTTAAAACTCCAAAATTAATATTGAATGGATTATTATATTCTGCAAATGAAAAGTAGAACTTGCTTTTTAACCACTCCAAGTCACTACTTCCAATTTTAGTATTATCTATTCTTCTTAACACAACTATTTCTATCTTTTAAAATTTCAATTTTCTCTATAGTATTTTACTTTACTATCTTAACTCTTTTAGAAATATCTTCTTTTTCTTTTTCTGCTGGGTGAGAACCGATTCCACCAAAAGGCATTTGTGCATTTAAAACATAACTTTCTGGTAGACTAAACATTTCCCTAACCATTTCATCTATAACTGGATTATAATGTTGAAGTGAAGCACCTATTTCCAACTCTCTTAGTCCACTCCAAATACTTAATTGAAGCATTCCTGATGACTGAATAGCCCAACCTGGGAAGCTATCTGCATATGTTGCAAATTGGCTTTGAAGGCTTTTCACTACATCATTGTCATAGAAATAAAGGATTGTTCCATAACCATTTTTAAAGCTATCAATTTTTTCTCTTGGAACTTTCCCTTGGAATACATCATAAATATTGTCCCATAATTGGTTATGCTTT
>JAAYHU010000163.1 GCA_012735245.1 Tissierellia bacterium | reverse complement strand
TTTCCCAAAGAACTTGAAGAATTTTTACAGCAAGGCCTTGAACTGCTTGAAGAAGAAAACATGGAGGCAATTAACTTATCCATAATGAATTCAGTAAATAACACTGATGAGTATATAGAAGAAAATAAAGAGGCTATCGAGAAATATCTTGAATATATAGATTCAGATGAATACAAAAATTCACCAGCATATAAAATGAAGGAATTGTTATTAAGCTTTCAGCAAGAGAGTGGATATTACGACATATTTATTGAAAACTTAAAAGTCTTAAGTGACTCATATAGGGAGTATTATGAAAAACTTCAGGCTGCCAACAAAACCTTCTTAGAAAGATTCCCTCATGCAAAAGATATTTATAAGTTATAATGTTGAAATACGCCACAAGATTCCATAAATCTTGTGGCAATTTTTTTTAAACAGTTCTTTTTGCCCTTTTTTGTCAGAAAATAAAGAATTTAGTGAATATATAGTAAAGGAAGAAATGAAATGGGTATTATATAAATAATTGAGCTTATTCCAATGTTTAAGGGGGAGTTGGAATGTCTACTAATAGTAGAGATCACCTTGATGGGAAAGAATTTGACTTAATATATAGACATGCTTTAAATATGGGCGATATTGGGATATGCAAATGGAATATTGACAAAGATGAAATGTATATATCTGAAAAAATAACTGGCTACGAATTCAATAATATAAAAAATATGTTCCAATATCTAAATGCCATTGTCTATCATAAGGATAGGGAGTTGGCTATACAGGATTTAGAAGACTACTTAAATGGCCACACCATATTTTACCCAAGTACCTTTAGGGTAAAGTCAAAAACAGGTGAAATCAAATGGGTCTTAATAAGGGGGAAAATATTTCAAGATGAAAATATTAAGGACAAGATCTTACATGTACTAATGTTAAATGTTACAGGAAGCAAACTCCATGAAGGCCATGACACTATGACTAATCTGGTAAACCATAAATTTTTCCTTAGAAAACTTAAAAAAGCCATAGCAACGGCAAAAGCACAAAACAAACAGGGGGCACTAATATATATTGACATAGACAACTTCGTAAACATAAACAATAACTACGGCTTCCAATTTGGGAATTTAGTAATAAAAGAATTTTCCCAATCCCTAAGCTATATACTTGACGATTCCTGTGAATTGGCCAAGTTTCCAGGGGATAAGTTTATGATAATGGTATATGATTTTTATGATACAGGAGAAATAGAGGAAGTATGCAATAAAATATATGAATACTTCAAAAAACCCCTAGAGATTATGGGTAATCAAATCTACATTAATTTAAGCATAGGAGTGACCTTCTTCCCAAAAGACAGCTCAGATGAAATTGAATTATTGAAGTTTTGTGATTTTGCAGTAAGCCAATCGAAACTTTCAGGGAAAAATGTATACACCATTTTCAATAAGGCAGACTCCTATTTTAGAAAAACTTTAATAGAAAGTGAAATATTAAATGCAATCGACAATAATGAATTCTTCCTCCTCTATCAGCCAAAGGTGGATATTTCAAGTAATCGGATTACCAGCCTAGAGGCCTTAATAAGATGGCAGAATGATAAGCTTGGTTTTATATCTCCTGGAGAATTTATCCATATTGCAGAAGGCAAGGGTTATATTGTCCAAATTGGAAACTGGGTCTTGGAAGAAGCCATAAAAACTGCCTCCTTATGGAAGAAAAAAGGGTATGAATTTGAAACCATATCCGTAAACATATCACCCATTCAATTGAAAAGAAAGGATTTCATCCCTACCCTATTAAGCTTATGTAAAAAATACAATATTCCCCATTCCCTACTGGAAATAGAGATTACAGAAAGGACCCTGATGGGGACTTGTGAAGAAAATGTTGGAATAATAAATGATCTTATAGAAAGTGGCTTTAGGATAGCCATAGATGATTTTGGGACAGGTTTTTCAAATTTAATATCCTTAATCGAATTTCCAATTAGCACCTTAAAGATAGATAAATCCATCATAGATAATATAGAAAGTGAAAAAAACAAACTTGTCTTTAAAAGCATAGTAACCCTAGGTAAATATTTAAAGTTCAAGATAATAGCAGAAGGAGTAGAAACCAAGGAGCAGCTTGATATTTTAACTAAACTTGGTTGTAACGGAATCCAAGGCTATTATTTCTACAAGCCCCTTCCCAAGGAGGAGATAGAGAAGTTGTTGGAAAAGGGAGTTTGATCCCCCAATTTGTTTTCCATGGAAATTTAAATAAGATCAAGATTTTGTAGTAAAATATGCTATAGTATCCATTAATTACCACATAGGAAAATTCAAAGAGGGAGAATTAGATGAAAAGAATACTGACATTTTTAGTATCCTTAGCCATGGTTTTAAACATTTTTTCAGCATTTGAATTAAATATAGCATATGGAGAAGAAGCAGAACTATTGTGTACAGGTTATGATAGTATCTATTACTTTCAAGATGGCAGGGCTAGAGTCAGCAAAGGGGACAAATATGGCTTTATATGAAAAAACTTCTCCAATTGCCCATAGTGGTAGCAATTACTGGCCTGATTCCAATATTAGGACCTGGCTCAATAGTAGTGATGAAAAAGTAAAATGGATTAAATGCCCTCTCAACGATGTCATAAACCCCTATGCTGATGAAAAGGGATTATGCATGGAGTAGGCAACAATAGATTCAATCCAAAGGACACCTATACAAGGCAACAAGCCATAATTACAATACTGATATTGTATAACTTAGTTGCGGAAGAAGGCTAATAGTATTAATTAACAAAGATAGGGTTATAGCCGAAGTAAAAAAAGCTAATTATGGATTTTTCCATAATTAGCTTTTATTCTTCTTATTTTGCAGCATAGTAGCATCTTTTTGGTGATTCGATTAATTCTTCCTTTTTCAAGGCCTTAATTGCCTTATCCACTTCTTTCCTATCTAAATTGGCCTTTTCAGCAATTTCCCCTGGTCTTAGTGGCTCATCACTTTCTTTCAATATATTCAATACCAAGTCTTTGATGTCCATTACATTTCCCCCTTCGCATATATTTTTAAATAAATACAATTTATAATGATTACAATTTATTGTAATATAAAATATTAAATTGTCAACTTTAATTTCCATGGATTTAGACAAGACAATGAGATTATAGTAGAATATAAGCATAGTATCCTTATTGAGCAAGACTAAGGAGCTATAACATTAGAATTGTGAGGTTTTTTATATGGAATATAAATATGGTAAAAATCAAAACTATGAAGACTTTTCCAGCGGTAGGGTTTTGTACCATGGAGAAGGTATGACAAACTTTCCAGTAAGACTTGCCCAAGAAATTTATGGCAGGTGTCTAGAGTATTCTCCAAAAAAGAATAATATTACCCTATATGATTGCTGCTGTGGAGGAGCCTATTTGCTCAGCGTTTTAGGATTTTTGAATCAGGATACCATTGGAAAAATTATTGGCAGCGATATAAATGAGGCAATACTCCCCATTGCAGAAAAAAACCTATCACTCCTTACCCCAGAGGGGATAGACAGGCGGATAAAAGAAATAGAAGAAATGATTTCAAACTTCCAAAAACAGTCCCACATTGAAGCTAAAAATAGTGCACTTAGGCTTAAAGCCATGATTAAAACTAAAATTGAATTCCAAGTCTTTCAAGCAGATGCCCTAAGGCCTATTAAGCTTCAAGAAAAACCAGACATTATTATAACCGATGTCCCTTATGGAAATATAGTCAAATGGGAGGGAAATGAAGAAAACTTTATAGATAAATTATTAGACTCCCTTTATGAAATATCAGGGCCTGATACTATTATTGGCCTCTCTATGAATAAAAAACAAAAGGTTAAAAATGAAAAGTTTAAAAGACTAGAAAAACACCAAATAGGAAAAAGGAGATTTGAAATATTAAGGAAAATATAAGTAAAAGGCTCCATTCCTTTAGGATAAATAAGGCCCTAAGGAAGGGAGCTATCTTTATGACTACATAAAATGTTCTACTTGTTGGTCCCTATTACCTTTATATATACTTTTCTGTTTCTAGGTCCGTCAAATTCACAAAAGTACACTCCCTGCCAAGTTCCCAGCTTTAATCTTCCATTTTCAATTATTAAGCTGCAGGAAGAGCCCATTAAAGAGGCCTTTATATGGGCATGGGAGTTGCCTTCATAATGGCTATAATCTCCCTTCACTGGAAAAGCCTTATTTAAGGCCATTAATATATCTTCTGCAACATCAGGGTCTGTATTTTCATTAATTGTAACTCCTGCAGTGGTATGGGGCACAAATACTATTGCTATACCCTCCTGTACCTTTTGCCTTTTTATTTCTTCATTGATTAAACTTGTAATATCTATAAACTCTTGGACTTTTGTAGTTTTAACCCTGTATTCCATATAAATCACCTACTTTTCCTTATGAGGCTCAACATGGGCTATTACATGGGAATTCTTATTGAACTTCTCCCTAATGGCATCTTCTATATTGTGTACTAGGTCATGAGATTTTTCAACGTCTAAGCTTGGATCAACTTCTATATGCAAGTCTATATGCAGGTTATTTATACTGCCCCGACTCCTAATCTTGTGGACATCTTTGACTTCCTCAAAGGTCAGTACTATATCTTTAATCACCTGAGTATCAACTACTGCACCATCAACCAGGACATCGCTATTCTCCCTAAAGATTTCATAGCCAGCGTGTATGATGAAAGCTGCCACTAGCAGTGAAACTATAGGGTCGATAATAGGAGGAAAGCCCAGCCTTATACCTATAAGGGTTGCCAATACTCCCAAGGATATATAGATGTCGCTTCTTGTATGCATTGAATCTGAAATAAGTATTTGACTGTTAAGTTCCTTTCCCTTCCTATATTCTATAAGGGAAACAAGTATATTAACTACTAAAGTAAAGATTAAGACCCTAATGCTTTCAATAGTTATTTCAGGGACAATTGGTTCCCTAAACCTTTCGAAGGCACCTAAAATAATCCTTCCACTAGCTAAAAACAGCATAAAGGATATGAATAAAGCCGCCAAGGTTTCAAATTTATTGTGACCATAGGGATGGCTTTCATCTTCTGGTTTGGAAGCGAAGTGAATGCCGATTAATCCCACTATATTAGAAGAACCATCGGAAAGTGAATGGAATCCATCTGCAGTCATACTGGCGCTTTTTATTATGGAACCTATAAAGATTTTTAATCCAGCCACAAGTAAATTGGCCAGTAAAATCCCCAGGAGGATTCGCTGTACTTTTTTATAACTATTCTCCATAAAAAACCTCCCACATCTATAAAAAAAGAACACAACTTATAATGTCCATGGATTTAATCAAATCTACTTGTCTAGAAGTATGTCTATTATATTATATTGACTAAAAAAATAAAATTCAACATTTATATTATTCTCTCCTTGGCAGCCTATATATAATATAATTGATATAAGAAAATAAATTGATTATTAATACAAATTTATTAGAAAGAAGGGAAATTATGAAATATGAATGGAGAAAGCAAGAAAAGGACTTATATTTGCCAAAGGAAAAGCCTACTTTAATAAAAGTTCCTGAGCAAAAATTTTTATGATTAAGGGAAAGGGAAATCCAAATAGTGAAGATTTTCAAGAAAGGGTATCTGTATTGTATTCCTTAGCCTATGCTGTCCGCATGATGCCTAAGCAAGGTTATAGGCCAGATGGCTATTTTGAATATACCGTCTATCCCCTTGAAGGAATATGGGATTTAACAGAAAAGGGAAGAAAGGCCAATACTCTAATTAAGGACGAATTACTATATACAATTATGATCAGGCAGCCTGATTTTGTTAATTAGGTGAAAAAATATTATTGGCCAGCAGCAGCATAACCTATGTGGTAGATAAGCTGGAGGAAAAGGGTTATGTTGAAAGGATAGATTGTTCTGAAGATAGGAGGGTTAAACTAGCTTCCATAACAGACAAGGGAAAGGATTTTATGGATGAAGTCTTTCCAAAACACGAAAAGAAAATTGAAGAGATATTTAGTAGTTTAAGTGAAGAAGAAAAAGACTTAGCAATAGAATTATTCAAAAAAATCGGGCTACGGCAGTAGCCATTTATTAAGAAAATATATCTCGAATCCGAGATAATAACAGGAGGTTAATTATGAAAAAGAGAATATTAGGTATTCACCATATAACATCAATAGTAGGCAATGTTCAAGAAAATGTTAATTTTTACAGGGATGTATTAGGTTTAAGATTAGTTAAGAGGACGGTAAACTTCGATGATCCAAGGGTTTATCACCTATACTTTGGAGACAAAAATGCTAGGCCAGGCACCATAATAACCTTCTTCCCCTATGAAGATGCTGGGGAAGGAAGGATTGGAGACGGCCAGGTAGGGGTTACAAGCTATCTAATACCAGTTGGAGCCATTGAAATTTGGAAAGAAAGGCTGAATGAATTTAATATTGAATACAGGGACAGTTCTCGCTTCGGAGAAAAGTCCATAGAATTTACCGATCCCCATGGCTTAGTCATAGAATTAGTAGAAAGGGAAGAAGGGGATAAAAACTACTGGACCATAGACGACATCACACCAGAGCTGGCCATCAAGGGATTTGCAGGAGCTGTCTTTTACTCACGTTTTCCAGAGCTTACAGCAGAAATCATGGAAGACCTGTTAGGCTTTGAAAGGATAGGAGAAGAAGGAGACTTTATTAGGTTTAAGTCCTATGCAGATATTGGAAATACAATAGATATTAAAACTGCCTCCAGCGGTAAGGGGAGGAATAATGTAGGGACAGGAAGTACTTTAAATCCATTTACTTCAGAGAAAAGGGAGGCATACTATTCGAAATAGCCACTGATGAGCCAGGTTTTGCTGTAGACGAAGATATGGATTCTTTAGGTGAGAAATTGATGCTGCCTCCACAATATGAACATATGAGGCCAAAGCTAGAGGAGGCTTTACCTCCCATTGAATAATGAGGGAACAAACATAGGATTTTCCTATGTTTGTTCTTTTTTATGTAACTGCTTCCAAATCATGGACAAACTACCATAAACAAGCCGGTAAAAATAAATGGTTTTTATGGTAAGATGTAAATTATTAATCTATAGCTTAATTTCTATTACTACCTTGGATAGGAAGGTGGGAAAGGAAATGAAAGTAGAAGCAGGAAAATACAAGTTTATATTAATATTTACCATTATCTTGACTATTGTTTCCAATTTTACATACGCTGTCAGCCCCTTAGTAGATGATATTCAAGTCCCAAGCCCTTGGGCCCAGAAAGATATAGAAAAGGCCATAGAAATTAGCCTGGTTACTGAAAAGGTTCTTGGCAACTATAAAAAGGCCATAACTAGGGAAGAATTTGCAGAGCTGGCCTTGGAATTGTATAAATTCTTAGCTGGAGAAGAAGTAGGTTTAGAAGGAGAAAATTCCTTTGTAGATACCCATAATCCCCGTATTATTGCAGCAAATAAACTAGGGATTATAGCAGGTAGGGGCCATGGAAAATTTGCACCCTTGGAGAATATAACCCGTGAGGAATTGGCAGTAATCTTGTATCGTACACTAAAGATTGCCAAGCCAAGATATGATTACTCTGGAGACCATGAGCATTATTTCAACGATTATTATTTGATTTCTCCATGGGCAAAAGAAGCTGTAGATTATTTATATGTTACTGAAATTATAAATGGTGTTGGCAGCAATAGGTTTAATCCAAAGGGAAAAACTACTAGAGAAGAAGCTATAGTAACTGTAAAAAGAATGTATGATAAGGTCTTGGAAGCGGAAAGAGACAGGAAAAACTCACTTATTGTATCTAGAAGCGGTATAAGGAGTGTAGAGAATCCTTTAATTATACAGTTAAAAAACCTAATACCAAAGGAATTGGGTAAACCCTATATATGGGGTGGTGTAGGTCCAAATGGCTACGATTGTTCAGGCTTAGTATACTATTTATACAAAAAAATAGGCATAAACTTGCCTAGGACATCAAGGACCCAAGTAAATGCAGGTACCTATGTGGCTAAAAAGGATTTGAAATTTGGCGACATAGTATTTTTTGCAAGGAATGGAAAGACCATAAACCATGTTGGTATATATGTTGGAGATGGTAATTTCGTCCATGCCCCCCAATCTGGAGATGTGGTTAAAATCTCAACCTTAATGTCAGGATATTATGCAAGGAGCTATTATACAGCTAGGCGGGTTGTTCATTAAAGCTTAAAGATATATTTTTTAGGATAAGGGAAAATAAAGTAGCAAGTAATAGAAATTAAGCAAAAATACCAGTGTTTTCACTGGTATTTTTTGATTAAAAATCTAAGACAGGGGAAAAAGTATATTAACAACTATTAAATTTTTTAAATATTTCCAAAAAATATTCAATTAGAGCCAAAAAACATGTTATAATAATAAAAATTTTAGACAATTTTAGGGAAAGGGGAGCATTTTTTGAATATACTAGTAAAGAAATTAAAAGAAGTGTCCATGACTGTTTTTCCCATAACCTTATTAGTGCTTATCCTTCACTTTACCATAGTTCCCATTGAAGGAGAAATGCTGGCAAGATTTTTAATAGGAGCTGTACTAGTAATCATAGGCCTTGGAATATTCCTATTTGGTGCCCATATAGGCATTATGCCCATAGGTCATTTGATGGGAGAAACTGTAGCAAAAACCAATAAGGCATATATAGTAGGCCTATTAGGCTTTTTATTAGGATTTCTCATTAACATTGCAGAACCTGATATACAGATACTTGCCAGGCAAGTAAGCCTAGCATCAGGTGGTATTATTTCCTTTGCTTCCATGCTTATTATAGTCTCCGTTGGAGTAGGGCTTATGGTGGGGATAGGCCTCTTGAGGATAGTTTATGAAAAACCCTTAAACCGTTATTTTACAGTAATCTATTTCATTATATTCCTTTTAGGCTTAAAGGCCTTAGAAGAGTTCTTGGCCATTTCTGTTGATGCTTCTGGAGCCACTACTGGAGCCATGACCACTCCTTTCATTTTGGCCTTAGGATACGGGGTTTCCCAATTAAAGGGGGGCAAATCATCGGAAGAGGATAGTTTTGGCTTAGTGGGGATGGCATCTGCAGGCCCTATTGTTGCTGTCTTGTTTATGAGTATTGTAAAGGGGATTACCAATGTACAGGGAGAAGCAGAGGCTTTTGTAGCAAACGTGGGAATCCTGAGCCCCTATATCCGCATATTTCCACAATTTTTGAAGGAATCCTTCTTTACCATATTTCCTTTATCTGTATTATTTATAGTATTTGATATGATTAAATTTAAATTAAACAGGAAAAATAAAAGTATAATTCTTAAAGGACTCCTATATACATATATTGGTCTTACCCTATTCTTAGTTGGGGTAAATGCTGGTTTTATGGAAGTGGGCAGGGTAATGGGCGAAACTATAGCCAATTACCATACCGGAATCCTACCTATTATCGGTTTTGCCCTTGGCATGGTAGTAGTACTGGCTGAACCGGCAGTATATGTTCTTACGGAGCAGGTGGAGGAAGTAACAGCAGGCCATATTAGACGAAAGGTCATCCTAGTGGCCCTATCCATAGGAATTGCCTTTGCAGTTTCCATGTCTATGCTCAGAATTATGATACCCAGCTTGAAACTGTGGCATTTCTTGCTTCCGGGATTTGCATTGGCTATCTTTTTATCATATAAAGTACCACCTATTTTTGTGGGCATTGCTTTTGATTCCGGTGGAGTTGCCTCAGGTCCTATGACTGCTACCTTTGTTTTAGCCTTTGCCCAGGGGGCTGCCAATGCAATTCCTACTGCAAATGTATTAATCGATGGATTTGGTGTTATTGCCATGGTAGCCATGACTCCGTTGGTAGCTTTACAAATACTGGGGCTAATCTTTAAAATGAAAGCTAGAAGGGAGGGCTAGGTTTGGAAGTAATAAAGGACAGACTCTTTTTATTTTGTACCATCTTAGATTTTGGAAAGGGCAGTAAAGCGCTTAAGCTCTCCGGGGAATTGGGGGCCTTAGGAGGTACAATCTTTTTAGGAAGGGGAACTGTAAGAAGCGAGCTGTTGAAAAAATTAGGCCTAGTAGATATTAGAAAAGAAATCTTCATAACTATGGTTGATAATGAGCAGGAAGATCTTTTCTATGACAATATGGAAAAGAAGTTTAATTTAGATAAACCCCATCATGGCATTGCCTTTTCTATTCCATTAAAGTACTGTGAAAAATTGGGCGGAAGTAAATATATATCTAAGCCTGAAAAGAAAGGTGTGAATGAAGTGGACTATGAAGCCATATTTGTTATTGTAGATAAAGGCTCCTTAGATGACGTCCTTGATGCAGCAGAACAAGCAGGTTCCACTGGTGGTACTGTAATTCATGGCAGGGGAGCTGGAGTTCAGGAAAAAGCCAAATTGTTTAATATAGAAATAGAACCTGAGAAGGATATAGTACTTATCTTGGCTAAAAAGGAAAAATCAGAAGCCATAATAAACTCAATTAAAGAAAGGTTAAATATTGAAGAAAAAGGTGCAGGTGTTATTTTCGTCCTTGATGTTACAAGGACCCTGGGCTTATATCAAGGAAATTAGCCTATTTAAATAATTTGATGCATGGTGACAATCTAAAGTGACCATGCATCTTTTATATAATCTCTATCTTTCCTATTTTCATTATGGG
>JAAYHU010000162.1 GCA_012735245.1 Tissierellia bacterium | reverse complement strand
TTCACCAAAGGTTTCTATTACCTTACCTGCATCAGCATTAGTTAAGATTTCCCTTGTAGTTGAAATATTAAGGGAAAGTCTAAACAAAGTAGCCAATAGCAGTAAAGAGGGAAATACCGTTATCTTTAATGCATCTTCTGCATACATAGACAATAGTAAAATTAACAAAGAAAATGAAATATTTAATATTAGTAAGAAATCCAATAATTTAGTATTTATAGGAATAATTATAATAAGTACAATAAATATTACAGCTAAAGCCACCAACACATTTCCTAATTTCATCTTATGTCCCCCTAAATTCATCTTTTAAACTGTATACATATGCTAATACTTCTGCTACAACTTCATATAAATCCTCTGTTATCATCTCTCCAATTTCTATATTGTTATATATGGCTTGAGCTAAAGGTTTATTTTCAACAATAGGTATATCATTTTCCTTTGCTACTTTCTTTATATTTTCAGCTATTATATCTACACCTTTTCCCAATACATAAGGTGCATCAAATTTTTCTCTATCATATTTTAATGCAACAGCATAATGGGTAGGGTTAGTGATAATTACGTCTGCTTTTGGTATATCTTGCATCATTCGACTCATTGCTAATCTTCTTTGTCTTTCCTTTATTTTACTTTTTATTAAAGGATCTCCTTCAGTTTGTTTATATTCCTCTTTTATTTCCTGCTTTGTCATCATAAGATTTTTCTCATGCTGCCTCCATTGGAAAAAATAATCTATTATAGCTAATAAGAATAATATCCCTAAAACCCTAACAATAACATTGTAGGTGAGATTAGAAAAACTAAATAATGATTCTGCCAACTCCATTTGTGGATACTGAAGTATTGTGAGTAAATTTTTTCTTAAATATGAATATGCAACATAGGTAGCTAAAATAATTTTAAAAACTGATTTAAATAATTCCATTAAAGCTCTTTTAGAAAAAATCCTTTTAAGACCTTCTACTGGATTTAACCTGTTTAATTTTATTTGTAAAGTTTTTGTAGTAAATAGAAATCCCACCTGCAGATAGCTAATGACCAAAGAGGAAATAAAGGCAATGCCTAAAATTGGTAAAACAATTAATGCAAAAGTTGAAAATATCTTCAGCCCATTAGGAATTAAATTATTTATATGTAAAAAAACTTCTGGATTTTTGACTTCATTGAAAATATTAACTGTTAATCTACTTAATTGTTTACCTAATAATTCATTTAGCAATTTAAGGCCAATAAAACTACTAAATAATATATATACAGTAGTTACTTCCCTACTTTGTACAACTTGTCCTTCTTGTCTAGCTTCCCTTCTCTTCTTTGGCGTAGGTTTTTCAGTTTTTTCTGATTCAGCGAATAATTGTAAATTTATCTTAATCATAATGCAATCAGCCTTATTAAGTTTCTATAAATTTATAAATATAATTGATTATTAAATCTAAGATACCATCTATACTATTGAAAAAGATTGGTATTCCAACTAAAATCAACACTAATCCAATTAGAATTTTAAAAGGCATCCCAACTACAAAAACATTTAACTGTGGTATGGTCTTAGATAAAATACCAAGTATAATATCTGCAAGAAAAATTACAACTACAATTGGCAAACTAAGTTTCAACCCAATTTCGAAGGACTTTGCCAGAATATCAATAATTAAAGTCTTGGTACTTTCTGTATAGTTAAAACTATTAATTGGTATATAGCTGTAACTGTCTCTCAGTGCCAAAATTATCCTGTGATGACCATTTATACCTAAAAATATTATGAAAGAAAAAATATAATAAAAATTCCCCAGTAAAGGAATTTGTACTCTGTTTTGTGGGTCTATTACATTTGCCATACCAAAACCAATTTTCATATCTATTATTTGACCCATAACATAAAATGCAGAGAAAAAAGCATAGGATATAAATCCAATGATTATTCCAACAAGCAACTCTTTAAATATGACTAAGGCCAAAGGCAGTAGACTATAATCTACTGGGCTTGTAATAGTCATGGATATAAGGATGGATATTGCTAAGGTAAGACCTATTTTTGCAATACTTGGTACATTCTGTGAACTAAAAAATGGAGAAAAAATAAAAATGCCTGATGTCCTAACCAGTACTAATAAAAACAATTGGAACTGATTTGTAATCAAACTTATGATATCTCCCATATGAATTCATCCTTAATATATGTAAAGGTTTAAATTAGTAAATAGGTCTGTTGCTAATTGGGTCAATAATCTAAATATCCATGGACCAAAGATTAACATAGAAATAAAAACGGCTATAATTTTGGGGACAAAGGAGAGAGTAGCTTCCTGAATTTGAGTAACAGCTTGAACTATACTTACTATTAAGCCAACAATTAAACTGACAATTAGCATAGGAGCAGCTGAAAATAAAACTGTACGAATTGCATCCTGTGCTAATTTAATCATGTCAACATTACTCATAATAACACCCCTAATTAAAGCCTAAGATTAAAGACTTAGCAATTAAATTCCATCCATCAACTAGTACAAACAATAATAATTTGAAAGGTAGAGATATAATAACTGGTGGCAACATCATCATCCCCATTGCCATTAAGGTACTAGCTACAACCATATCTATAACTAAAAAAGGAATAAATATTATAAATCCAATCTGAAAGGCTGTTTTTAACTCACTTATAATAAAAGCTGGAATTAAAACATGAGTAGGAATCTCTTCTAGGCTTGAAACCCTATTGATGCCCTTCATGTTTAAAAACAAGCCTAGATCCTTATCCCTTGTTTGTTTAAACATAAAACTTCTAATAGGTTCCATTGCCCTTTCTATGGCAACTTCTTGAGATATTTCTGAGTTAATATATGGCTGTATAGCTTCATTGTTAATTTCTGTAGCAATTGGAGCCATTATAAAAAATGTTAGAAATAAAGCAATGCCTATTATGACCTGATTAGGAGGTGTTTGCTGCAATCCTAGGGCATTTCTTATAAAGGCCAATACTATAAGTATACGGGTAAAACCCGTCATCATAATTAAAATCGATGGAGCTAAGGTTAATATGGTTAGTAAAAGTAATAACTGTAGTGAAAATACATAGTTTTCAGGGTCTTCACTATTGCCGACAGTAATAGTGTTATCAAATAATGAAATATTTGATTCACCATATACAGCTGTAGAAAAAACAACTATTAATGTTATAACCAATATAACTAATTTAGTCCTTCTCTTCATCGTTTAAGTCTTCCTTACCTTTATTAAAATATAATTTACTTAGCATTTTATTGGATTTCAAACTACTATTCCATTTATAAAAATACTTCTCCAGGCAATTATCAAAATTTTCTTCTATTATATGAAATTCTTCTTTACTAAGCTTGTCCAAAACAGTGGTACTGTTATTAGTTATGGATAAAATGTAAAACTTTTCATTGATTTTAACTATAGCTATTTTAATTCCTCCTGGAATATTAAGCATGTCTATGAGGTCTACATATTTACTAGATACAACCCTTTTATAGTTTTTTGCTATAAACCGTGTCCCATAGATACTCAGCACTATAACAGCTACAAAAATTCCTAAATAAAATATCAATTGTAATATTATCTTAAACGTACTTATTTCTTCAAACCCCGTACTATAAACAGGGGTACTTATTATGTGAAAAAACATAAAGCTTATAAATAATTTATACTTCATAGCTCAACTCAGTACCTTTTTTACAGCTTCAACTACCCTATCAGATTGAAATGGCTTAACAATAAAATCCTTAGCACCAGCCTGAATTGCTTCGATTACCATAGCCTGCTGTCCCATTGCAGAACACATGATGATTTTGGCATCATTGTTTATCTTCTTTATTTCCCTTACAGCTTGAATACCATCCATTTCTGGCATAGTAATATCCATGATTACTAAATCAGGATTAAGCTCTTTGTACTTTTCAACTGCTTTAACGCCATTTTCTGCTTCTCCAGCAACAGTAAATCCATTTTTTGTTAATATATCTTTTATCATCATTCTCATAAATGAAGCATCATCTACTATTAAAATTCCATTTGACATTTTATAACCCCCTATTATGAATCTTAAATAATCTTTTTACCAGAGCTTTCAATTTCTGTTACCCTAATTCCGAAACTATCATCGATTACAACAACTTCCCCTTTTGCAATAAATTTTCCATTGGCGTAGATATTTAAAGGTTCTCCAACTAACTTGTCCAATTCTATGACACTGCCCTGCCCCAGTTCCAATATTTCTGATATTTTTTTGTGAGTTCTTCCCAATTCTACTGTTATTTCAATTGGAATGTCGCCAATTAAATCTATTGATGCATTAAATGGTTCATGGGATGTTTCTTGAAAAGTTTGAAAAACAGGTTTTTTTACAACAACTTTTTCTTCATTTTTACTTATATTATAATTAATATCGCTGGCCTTATCAACTGTAGTTATTCCAGCAGAAACAGGTTCTTCATATTGGGTTTTTGATAAATCTTGAACTGGAGTTTCCTTGGCTTCTGTTTCTTTTCCAACTTCACTTACAGAACCGCTTATCAGGGCCTCTACCATTGATTTTCCAAAATCAATTGGGATTAATTGCATTATATTACTATTAATTATATCTTCCACTACCATTTTAAAAGAAACTTTAATTATAGGTTCATCTGTTTTTAATAACTCTATCTTTTCTTTACCTTCTTGAAAAGTAATTACCATGGACTTTGGAGGTTCTATATCAATTTTTTTCAAAAACACTTCAGATAAAGATGTACAAGCAGAACCCATCATTTGATTCATTGCTTCACTTACAGCACTTAAATCTAGTTCAGTTATTTCCCTTTCAGTATCAAAAGTGTCCTTCCCCATCATTATATCAGTGATTATTTTTACATCATCCGTGTTGAGTATTAATATGTTAGAACCTTCTAAACCTTCTTTATAACTAACATCAATTGCAACAAAAGGTATACTATATTCTTCTGATAATATTTCGGGAGTTGTTATACTTACACTTGGAGTTGTAATACTAACCTTTCTATTTAATAAAGTAGACAAGGTTGTGGCGGCAGTTCCCATACTAATATTTCCAATTTCACCTAAGGTATCCTTTTCAATATCTGACAATATTTCATCGTCTTCATAGTATTCAATTTCAGGTTCATAATTAATATCGCCTTTTAAAAGAGCGTCAATTTCTTCTTGAGATAACATATCATTCGCCATTGCTAGCTTCACTCTCCTTTATAACTTCTGCAATTTTTACAGCCATTTTATTATTAGTAACACCGATTTCTCCCCTAAACTTTATATTGCTACCAACCCTAATAGGAATGTATTGGCTACTATTTAGTTTTATTACATCCCCAGGTTGTAAGCTTAAAACGTCTTTTATTTTAACTGTAGTAGTACCTAATTCTGCAACTAGAGGAACCCTTGTCTTTAAAATTCTTTCTCTAATGGCTATTAATTCTTCTTTTGAACGTTCTTTTTTCGTAGTAGTAAACCATAGCCTAGTACTCAGTTTGTCTAAAATTGGTTCAAGAAGTATATATGGAATGCAAAAGTTCATCATGCCTTCAATTCCACCAATTTCAATATTCATGGTTACCAAGGCAATTGCTTCATTTGGTGGAACCACTTGGGCAAATTGTGGATTAGTTTCTATTTTTTCTAGTCTAGGATTTAGATCTATTACATTGCTCCAAGCTTCCTTTATATCTGAATTCATTCTTTGTACCATTTTCGTTAGTAGGGATAACTCAATTTCTGTAAAGGTTCTAATTTCCTGTCTTTCAGTTCCATCCCCACCTAGCAATCTATCTATTATTGTATATATAACATTAGTAGATATATCCATTAAAATCTGCCCATCTAAGGGGCTGAAATCTATTAAACATAAGAAAGCTGGATTAGTAAGAGCATTACTAAACTCGCTATAGGCAAATTGATCAACGGTAAGTACCTCTATTTTTACAGGAGCCCTTAAGTATCCTGTTAAAAATGTTTGAATAAATCTTCCTAAGTTGTCGTGTATTACTTCTAAGGTCCTTAGCTGATCCTTAGAGATTTTTTGAGGATTCTTGAAATCATATTTTTTAACCTTCCTAGAACTTTCCTCATCCTGAATATCTTTTACATCCAATTTTCCAGAACTAATGGCATTGAGAAGGGCATCAATTTCAGATTGTGATAATACTTCAGACAATAATATCCCTCCCCTACTGAATTATAAAGTCGTCAAAATATACATTGGTTATATTTTGGTCACTAAATAATTCTATTAAATTTTCTTTGATTTTATTCTGTAAATTAATTTGTCCTTCTTTTCCTTCCAATTCCTCTTCTGTTGAATTTCTTACTATTTTATTTACTTCATCCCTTATAAGAAATTGTTTTTCATTCATTTCTTCAAAGGTTTTTTTGCTTGTAGTTTCTACTGTTACTTTGATTTTCATAATTCTTCTACTATCTTTTATATTACAATACATCTCTTCCAAGGTTAGTGGATAGGTTTTAACTTCCTTTTCCCTTACCTCTGAATTGTTTGAAAATATAAATATACCAGCTAAAATACCTAAGGTAAGTGCAAATAAAAGTACAATAATTACGAGTAATATAGTATTCCTAGTCATATTAACACCTCATTTTCTAAGGTTCTAGTTTTTCAAAATCATCTTTTAAAATGACTATATCAACTCTTCTGTTTTTAGCCTTATTCTCTGGTGTATCATTTGGTGCAATGTTGCGATAATAGGCATATCCAGAAGAGGATATTCTATTTCCATCAATAGATCCAACTTCTACCAAATATCTTAAAACATTAGTTGCTCTTGCTGCTGACAATTCCCAGTTAGTTTCATATCTAGAAGCCCTTACTATTGGATCTGTATCCGTATGTCCCTCTACCTTTATATGTCTATTTTTAAATTCTTCCCTGTTCAAGATTTCTGCAACTGAATCTAAGATTTCAAAGGCTTCTTCCTTTATTTCAGCACTTCCAGAATCAAAGAATACATTGTCCATGAATCTAATAACTAAACCTCTTTCCTCTGGTTGAATTATTATCCTATCTCCCAACCCTAAGGTATTAGTATATTCCTCCAGCTGTGCCAGTAGTTCTTCCAACTCAATCTCCACATCTAAATCATCCTCTGTAAGATTAAAGGGGATATCTAAAGAAGTTCCTCCACTTAAGACGCCAGTACCACCTCTAAAACTACTCATTATACTCCTGAACTTTTCAGCATCTATATTGGAAAAAGAAAATAACAACACGAAAAAGCAAAGAAGTAAAGTTACCATATCGCTGTATGTAGTTAACCATTGTGCAGAGCCACCACTTGACTCTTCAACTTTTCTTCGCCTCCTAGACATTATATTCCCTCTCTCTCTACTTCTTTCTTTAAGGCAATTCTTTGTTCAGGTGGTATAAAGGTCTTAAGTTTTTCTTCAATAATTCTTGGATTCTCTCCTGCTTGTATTGAAAGTAGGCCTTCTAACATCATTTCTTTTATTAAAACTTCAGATTGGCTACGGATTTTTAGCTTCTTAGCTAAGGGTAAGAAGACTACATTAGCCAAAACAGATCCATAGAAAGTAGTTACTAAGGCTATAGACATACTTGGTCCTATTGCTTTTGGATCATCCATATGTTGGAGCATATTAATTAATCCGACTAAGGTTCCGATCATACCAAATGCTGGAGCAAAGGAACCCATTGTCTCTAAAATGCCTTGGCCTTGACCATGCCTTTCCTCCAAAAAATTTAACTCCGTCTCAAGAATATTTTTAACCAGTTCTGGATCAGTTCCATCTACAATTAACATTATACCCTTTCTCAAAAAATCATCATCTATTTTCTCTCCATACTCTTCTAAGGCTAAGAGGCCTTTCTTTCTAGCTATATTTGCTAACATTATGATTTCTTCTATTATTTCATTGGCTGGCACCTCTTTGTGAATAAAGGCTTTTTGCATTACCTTCCAAAGGTTGATGAAGCTTTTTATTGGATATGATAATATTGTTGAAGCTAAGGTGCCACCAAGGGTAATTACTATAGATGGAAAGTCATAATAAGATCCTAAATCACCAGATAGTAGTATACCATATATAATAAAGAATGAACCTAAAATTAACCCTAAAATCGTTGCAATATCCAAAATTTACACCTCTCTCCCCTCATAACTTCTGCCTACTGCATAAATCCTTGCCTTGTAATCTATCACTTTGTTTATTATGTCATCTATGGACTCAGCAACAACAATTTTTTGGCCAGTAGTAAGGGTAATAACAGTATCAGGAGTTGCCTCGACAAACAATATAAGCTCACTGTTAACTACAAATTCCTTATTGTTTAACCTTTTAACCCTTATCATATTATCCCACCTTGTTTATGATAGGGTAGGTAGTCCTACCCTATCTATTATCTTTTCATATTAACTAATTCCTGTAGCATTTCATCAGATGTTGTAATAATTCTTGAATTAGCTTGGAAGCCTCTTTGTGTAGTTATCATTTCAGTAAATTCTAGGGCAATATCCACATTGGACATTTCTAAATTTCCTGGGCTAATGGCTCCAAATCCACCTACTGATGCTCCTCCATATTGTGGTTCACCTGAGTTTCTAGTGTCCACAAATAGATTACCGCCAAGTTTTTGAAGTCCCATTGGATTATCAAACTTTGCAAGCATTATCCTGCCTAAGGCCTTTCTTTCTCCGTTAGTAAACACTCCTACTACTGTGCCAGTTGCATCTATGGCAAAGCCTTCCAAGGTACCGGAAGTATTTCCATTCATAGCATAGGGTTTAAATCC
>JAAYHU010000161.1 GCA_012735245.1 Tissierellia bacterium | reverse complement strand
TAATTACCATGAAAAATCATGTTGATTTGTTCAGTTAATTAGTGATTAGTAGGGAGTTTATAGTTAATTCTACATATTTCATTGTCTTTTTCACTGCTTCATCATAGCCTATTTTGCCTTTTATTACCCTTAAAAGTATCCCTTCATATATTAGAGTAGCCATTTCATTTAAAACTTCAGCGTCTTCTTTTTTAATAAAACCTTCATCAACGCATTTATTGACTATAGCCATCCCTCTTTCATATATGTCATGTTTAAATAGCATATTCAACACATTTTTAGGTTGACTTCCAAGTTCTTCTGGGAACAGCCTGTAATATTGGACTATATAATCTTTCAAGTCATTATTCAGATTGGCAAAAAATATTGCATAGTAGATTTCAGGTTCCTTAAACGAATAATCACAGAAACATTGCCATATGGCCAAAAATTCCTCCAATGCATTGTTAGCATTTTTAAGATATTTAGGTAAGGCTGAAGTATAGTCTTTTATATGCCTCATGGCAGTAAATAGGAGTAGGTGGTCTAGATTTTCAAAATAGTTGTATATTGTTGCACTATTGTATCCAGCCTTATCTGCAACTTTCCTAATCGTTATACCCTTTATACCTTCTTCTAATAATATTTCATCGGCAGCATCAATAAAGTAGGTCATCATTCTTTTTTTTTGTATTTCTTTCTTATTCATACAATTCACCCATTAACTTATATTTATATTCAAATATATACTACTAATAATATAACATATTTTCACTGTATAAAACAAAGCTACAGTAAAAATTATAAAAAAACATTATTAAGAGATAAAATATTGAAAACTAATAAAATGTAACTTAATGATTTATTCAGTATAGGATTTTCCTATACATTGAATTTTAGCCATTTACTTTTTTTATAGAGTTTATAATGTGAATTTTATGAAAATAAAACCAAAAACATGGTTGAAATGTAATCGTGATTATGTTATTCTGGACTAAAGATATAAAATTAACGATAGGGTTTAACTAATTCAAAGCTTATAATAGCTGGGCTTAAGTTTTTGAATGAGATTAAAAAATGGGGAGGGAAACTATGGACAGTAAGTTAAAAGAAAAAATCATAAGCTATAGGAGAGAGTTTCATAAGTATCCAGAATTAGGCTGGAGAGAAATAAGAACTACGGCTCGGATAGCAGAGATATTAGATAAACTGGGATTTGAAAATTTAAAAGTAGGAATAGAAGCTGTTGATACAAAGGCCATAATAGAACTGGTAAAATTAAACGAGGATGAAAAAAGAGAAGAAATGAATAGGGCAATAAGCCAAGGAGCAGATAAAGGATGGGTTGAAAAAACAAAAGGATATCCAGGGGTAGTAGCTGAATTTGATAGTGGAATAGAAGGACCTGTAGTTGCCTTTAGATTTGACATAGATGCTTTACCTGATTTGCAACCCGCAATAAAGGGTTACAGACCCTTTGATGAAAATTTTATTTCCCAAAATGAAAATATAGTACATTCATGTGGACATGATGGCCATGTAGCTATAGGATTGGGCTTGGCAGAAGAGATAATGAATAATAAAGGAAAGCTTAAAGGTAAAGTTAGGTTATTGTTTCAGCCTGCAGAGGAATATTATTCAGGTGCAGATTCCATGGTTTTCAAAGGTTATTTAGATGATGTAGACTACTTATTTACCATGCATATAGGGTTAAGCCATGAAGGAAGACCTTTACCTTCTCATAGTATAGTTGGAGGCTGCAACGACTTTTTAAGCTGTAATCAATATGATGTATATTTTGAAGGTGTGTCTGCACATCCTTGTGGGGCATCACAGGAAGGTAAAAATGCATTACTTGCAGCATGTACAGCTGCTTTAAATATCCATGCTATTGCACCACATGAAGAAGGACTGTTAAGAGTAAACGTTGGGGAAATACATGCAGGTACTTCTCCTAATACGATAGCTCCCAATGCATTAATAAAAATAGAGTTTAGAGGAGAAAACAATAATATTTCTAAATATGCAAAGGATAGGGTATTGGCCATTATTGACGGGGCTGCAAAAATGTATGATGTAAAATACCGGATAGTAGATTATGGTGAAATTCCTACGGCCCAAAGTGATAAGGAATGTATTGAAATAGTAAAAGAAGCTGCGAAAAAGGTTGAATGGTTTGAAAAGATATATGACTTAGGCAATGTTGGTGGTTCTGACGATGCTACAGTAATGATGCAGAGAGTCCAACAGAGAGGGGGAAAAGCAACATATTTAGGCCTTGGTGCTGATGTTAATGCACCTTTGCACAATAGCCAATTCGATTTTGATGAGGAAGTTCTAATAGCAGGAGTTGAGTTATGCCTAAATATCCTAAAGATTACAAGCTCTTCATAATCAACTTAAGACTAAATAAGCTATATAAATTAAGAAAAAGTGAGAAGATAAAAATATTTTTAAATAAATAATAAATTAAGGAGGTGGAATAACAAACTATTGCAGTAAGACTGTAATAAGGAGTTAAAGCTCAATTAAAATTTAATAAACTGAAGAGTTGAAAGGAGTGCTACTATGGAGAAAGCAAGCAAAAAGCTTAGTTTTAAGGTGCCTCATACTTATGTGATTATTGGAATTATATTAGTAATTGTAACAGCATTAACTTACATAGTACCTGCAGGATCCTTCGATAGAATTGAAGACGAAGCCACAGGAAGGATAATAGTTGTTCCAGATTCATATAAGCGAATAGAACAAACTCCAGTATCCCCATTTCAAATGGTAATAGCAGTTGCAGAAGGAATGGTAGAAGCTTCGGATATTATATTTTTTATTTTCTTTGCATATGGATTTGTATATTTGTTAATAAAAACTGGGGCTTTCTATGGAGGAATGGGAGCATTAGTTAAGAAATTCCGTGGCGCTGAAAAAATGATTTTTCCAATATTTATGCTGATCTTCGGAATTTGTGGTTCTACATTCGGATTATATGAAGAAACATATGGGTTGTTACCTGCATTTATAGGAATAGCAATAGCCTTAGGCTACGATGGCTTAGTTGGAGGAGCAGCAGTAGTGCTGGGTACAGCAACTGGATTTGCCGCAGCAACTTTAAATCCATTTACCATAGGTATAGCACAAGGAATTGCAGAACTACCAATAGGCTCAGGTATAGGATTTAGAATAATTTGTTTTGTTGTATTTCAAGGTTTGGCAATATTCTATGTAATGAGATATGCAAATAAAGTTAAAAAGGATCCTTCAAAATCATTGGTACAAGGGGTTAAATTCAATGTAGCCGAAGGAATGACAAGGGAGGAAATGGAGAATTTACCCTTTGAAGGCAAACACAAACTAATAATACTAATATTTGTTTTGACAATAGGAATATTGATTTACGGTACAACCGTTTTAGGATGGTATTTAAGTGAATTATCTGCCTTATTCTTGATAATGATGATTGTTGTAGGCCTAGTAGGAGGATACAATTTTAGTCAGATAGCTGGATTCTTTGTAGAGGCTGTATCAGATGTAGTATTTGGAGCCTTAGTCGTTGGTATTGCAAGGTCATTAACCATAGTAATGGAAAGTGGCAATATTATAGATACAATAGTATTTTATATGTCCAATGGCTTAGCTAAGGTTAGCACAAGTTTTGCATCCATAGGAATGATTATAGTTCAAAACCTGATAAACTTCTTTATACCTTCTGGTTCAGGACAAGCGGCAACTTCCATGCCAATAATGGTGCCTTTAGCAGATTCAATTGGCCTAAATAGGCAAATAGCTGTGTTGGCATTCCAATTTGGAGATGGGTTTTCAAATATGTTCTGGCCAACTGTAGTAGCTACAGAATGTGGACTAATGGGATTACCTGTAGAAAAATGGTATAAATTTATGACTCCATTATTCTTATTAATGGTTTTAATGCAGTTCGTTATGATTGTCATAGCTACAATGATTAATTATGGGCCTTTCTAATATGGGCAGAATAAATCTAAAAAAATTATAACTTTATTTGGGGACTTTAGATTTTTATATTGATCAAGGAATTTAAAGTCCCCAAGTTTTTTGTACATAAATATAAAATTTTAAAAATATTTACAAAAATATAAAGAGTAAATAAACATGGTTGGAATATAAACACGTTTATAATATAATAAAATTGCAGAATTAATTAAAACTTATTCAATTAACGAAGGGAGTGGAGCTGGTGAAATTAGAATTAGGCAATTTTTACGTTAAAGATATTTTCTTTGGAGATAATACATCTTATTCCAATGGAATACAGACTATTAACAAAGAAGAGGCTTTAAAGGTCGTAATGGAAGATGAGCATATAACTGAAGCAGAATTACACATAGTTAAACCAGGGGATAGGGTAAGATTGGTACCGGTAAAGGAGGCAATTGAACCAAGGGTTAGGGTAGGTGGAGGTCCACTATTTCCAGGAGTTACAGGAGATTTAATGCAAGCAGGTAATGGCAGAACCCACGCCCT
>JAAYHU010000024.1 GCA_012735245.1 Tissierellia bacterium | reverse complement strand
AGGTCTATAGGAAGTTGTCCTGATGTAAAGATGATATTGCCAGCCCTTACTCCTTGTGAGTATGGTCCTACTGCTGCTGGAGCCTTATCAGTAGAAATAAATTTTAATGTCATTATTATTCCTCCTTTTTTATTTTTCCCTCTGTATCAGCCCATAATCTTTCTAGATTATAATACTCCCTTTCATCCTTGTGAAAAACATGAACTATGACATCATTTAAATCCAGTAGTATCCACCTGCCGCTTTCATATCCTTCCTTTTTGACTTCAGGATATCCTGCCTCTAACAATTTATCTTCAATTTCATCTGCTATGGACATGACTTGTGTCGATGAGTTTCCACTTACTATTACAAAATAGTCTGCAATAGTAGTTAGTTTGCTAACATTAATTACTGTAATATCGAACCCTTTTTTGTCCTCACAAGCCTTTGTTACTATGAAAAGTTTTTCTTCTATTTGGATCATCAATTTACCCCCTATGTATTTATCTAGATTATGTGTCTCTTGCAAATATGTATAAAAGATATTCTATCTTGGCTTTGAATTTAGTTCCATTAACAAAAAGTTTCTTGCCTTTATGGTATTTGGATGTATTACTTTGTTTTTATCTACTAAAAATTTTATTGTGTTATCCATGGCAAGTAATATTCCCTTATCTAAATTATTATAGGTCGCTTTTCGTACCTCATCTACTCCTGGAAAGTTCCTGCCTGGTTCTATGTAATCAGATATATAGATTATTTTATCCAATAAGGTCATATTTTCTCTACCTGTTGTATGGTAATAAATTGCATCTAAGACTTCTTTATCCTCAACTTTGTATTTTGTTTTCGCAATTTTAGCCCCCAAAGGACCATGAATTAAATCATGGTTATACTCCATATAAGTATCTAAAATTATATCAAAGTCCTTGGCCATTTTCAATAAGTTTATTTGGCCTTGAAATTTGGCACAATCGTGTAGCAAAGCTGCTTTTTTTACTTTTTCTATATCTACATTATGCCTTTTGCCCAAATCTACTGCTGTTTCTACTACTCTCAAGGTATGATTAAACCTTTCATCTCCTATATCCATATTTAGTTCCATCAATAAGCTTTTATCCATTTAAACTTCCTCCACATATAGCTTATGCTTTATAATATAATCCTCTACCTTTGGTGGTACAAGGTATTTTATACTCTGTTTCTTTCTAACCCTGTTTCTTATATCTGTAGATGAAATATCGATAAAGGGTGAACTAATCCTTTCAAAGAAGATATTATATTTTAGACTTAGCTCTTCTACTTTATTATCTATTTCTTTAAGCTCCTTCCCTGGCCTGTTAACCAATGCAAATTTACATAGTTTAAAAAGCTGCTGGATATCCTTCCATTTTTCTATTTGAAATATAATGTCAGAACCTATAATAAAATAGAGGTCGTCTTCCTTGTATCTTCCCTTTAAACTTTTTATTGTATCTATTGTATAGGAAATCCCTTCCCGCTCTATTTCTATGGTAGATATTGTGAAGTGGGGGTTCGATTCAATGGCAAGTTTTATCATCTCCAGCCTTTGTGTTGGACTAGTAGTATTCCTATTTCCTTTAAAAGGGTTTATTCCAGTAGGTATGAAAATTACCTTATCCAACTTCAAAGAATCCCTTACATTTTCACCCAATATCAAATGGCCCATATGAATTGGGTCAAAGCTTCCTCCCAAAATACCAATCTTCATTATTTTTCCTCCTATAAAAACTCTTCTATCAAGGCTTTTTAAAACTCCTCTGGCTAAGTCCTTATAATATAACAAAAGCTAGGACTTTCATATTGGTTATAAAAATTAAACTTCAGAATTGATTCTGAAGTCTAAAGTTCACTAAGGTAATTGAATTTTCTTATTATTTTTTGATTCTTTATATAGTACAAATTTATTGCCTAAGCTTTGTACAAATTCTGCCCCTATTGCATCGGCAATTTCATGGGCCATATCTGATGCATCTAATAGACTGTTTTTTAATACTTTAATCTTTACCAGTTCATTGGCCTCTAAATAATCTTCTACTTGCTTCAAAAAATTATCAGTTAATCCATTTTTCCCAATTTGAAACACTGGTTCCATCTTATTTGCCATACTTTTTAAATATGCTCTTTGTTTTCCCGTAAGCAATTATTCCACTCCTTAAATTTATGCTTCTACTTCTTTTTTATTTTGCCTTCTTATTTTTTCATAATTTGAATTTCCTTTTTTCCATCCTGTCCTAGACTTTTCAGCTGGTATATAGTTTTCGTTGATTACTATTTGATTTTTGGCTATGCAATAATATGCTGGTTGATTATCTTTGCAATTTCCACAATTATAGCAGTCCATTTTACAAAATAACCTCCATTTATTCAAAGAATTCAAATTCATAACCGCAAATAAATACTGAATCCCCTTCTTCTACTCCTAGTTTCTTAAGTTCATCTATGATGCCCTTTTTTCTTATCATATCTTGAAAATATCTTAGTGAATCTACATCATCAAAATTAACTGAATTTAGAAGTCTTTCTACAAAATTGCCTTCAACTATATATGCACCATCTTCTACTCTAACTATAACATCCTCTTCTGTATCCTCATCATAATGGATATGTTCTTCGTCAAAAGTTTCGTAGGTATTCTCTGCATCCATTAGCAAATTCCATGCTGCATATTTTAGCTCATCAATACCCTCTAAAGTAGCTGCTGACACTGGATATATTTTGTACCCCTTAGGCTCTAGTTCAGCCTTAAGTTTTTCAAGGCATTCATCAGCTCCAGGTAAGTCCATCTTGTTGGCAGCAATTATTTGTGGTTTATGGCTTAATTTTTCATTATATTTGGCTAATTCTTCATTAATCTTATAGAAATCTTCTACTGGATCTCTCCCTTCACTACCAGATATGTCTAATACATGGATAAGGACACTAGTCCTTTCAATATGCTTTAGAAAATCATGTCCTAAACCTGCACCTTGGTGAGCTCCTTCTATGAGTCCAGGAATATCTGCAAGAACAAAGGATTTCTCTTCAGCAACCCTTACTACTCCAAGATTAGGTTTTAATGTGGTGAAATGATAATTTGCAATCTTAGGTTTTGCTGCAGATAAAATCGATAGAATCGTAGACTTACCTACATTGGGGAAACCTATCAGGCCTACATCTGCCAGTAACTTTAGCTCTAGGATTATTTCCCTTTCTTCTCCCTTGGTTCCTGCTTCTGCAAAATTTGGTGCTTGGCGAGTGGGGGTAGCAAACCTGGCATTTCCTCTACCACCTCTACCACCCTTTGCTATTACATAGGTTTGATCTTTTTCTTTTAGGTCTACTATGACTCCACCTGTCTTTGCATCCTTCACTAAGGTTCCTACAGGAACTCTCAGGACAATATCTTTACCTGATCTGCCGAATTGCTTCTTTGTCCTTCCATTTTCACCATTTTCTGCATTGTATACTCTTTTATATCTAAAATCCATTAAAGTCCTTATGCCTTCATCGGCCTTAAGGATTACACTTCCGCCATTTCCTCCATCTCCCCCATAAGGGCCACCAGAGGGTTCATATTTTTCCCTCCTCCAAGCTACTGCACCATCGCCACCTTTACCGCCTTTAACCCGAATCTTGGCTACATCTATAAACATAATATCATCAACCTCATATTCCTTATTAAAATCTAATAAGTTAATTATACCAATTTTATCTAGTCTGTCAATAATATAATAATCCTTGATTATTTTATTCCTTAGGGAATATTTTATACTGGATAATTGTTTGCAAAAATTTACATAAAATAAGCTTACCATTACGGTAAGCCTAATATTATGCCAATTCTTCTATTGGATAAACACTAACTTGTTTTTTATTCTTGCCTTTTCTTTCAAACCTAACTACACCATCTATTTTGGCAAATAAGGTATCGTCTCCGCCTCTACCTACATTCAATCCAGGATGTATTTTAGTTCCTCTTTGTCTTACAAGAATGTTTCCAGCTAAAACTACTTGACCGTCACCTCTTTTTACGCCAAGTCTTTTAGCTTCACTATCTCTACCGTTTCTTGAAGAACCTACTCCTTTTTTAGAAGCGAACAATTGTAAATTCATTCTAAACATCTTTTACACCTCCCACTTTCGAGTTTCACATACTCTGGGTAACTTTCAACTATGGATTCAATTCCTAATAATAAGCTTTCCAATACGATTTGAGTATTTTCCAATATCGAAGTTTCCATATCTATAGGTAATTCTACACTTAGAAATCCTCTTTTTTCATCTATTTCATATTTAATACTATCTTCTCTAAGTCCACATACCTTTACTAGGGATAACAATGCTGTTTGAGCTAAAACCGATACGGCTGCACATACAATGTCTTTTCCATACTCATCAAAGTTTGCATGTCCCTCTACTGTATATTTCTTAATGAAATTTTCATTATCCCTATAAAATTTAACACTTATCATATTAACCTACAATATTTTCTATTTTTACTTTTGTATATGGTTGACGGTGTCCTTGTTTCTTTCTATAGTTTTTCTTAGGCTTGTATTTGAAAACAATAATTTTCTTTCCTTTGCCTTGCTCTAAAACAACTCCGTCTACCTTAGCCCCATCAACATAAGGCTTACCTACAACTACATTTCCTTCCTTTGATATCAATAGAACCTTATCAAAGGAAATATTAGCACCTTCTTCTGCGTCTATTTTTTCCACTAATATTACATCTCCTTGTTGAACTCTATATTGTTTTCCACCTGTTTCGATTACTGCGTACATTTATACTTACACCTCCTCTAACCTAGTCTCGCCAATACAGGGTGTCATAATGAACTTAAACCCAGATTGAGCGGCTCTCACCTGAATAGTTTAACAAAAATCTAAACTATTGTCAATCCCCTATTTCCAATATGTTGCCTCTACCATTACAAGTAGGACATGTTTTATAAAAGTCAGTATATAAGGACCTTCTTATTTTTTTCCTTGTCAATTCTACTAAGCCCAGTTTAGTAATATCAATTATATTAACTTTAATCCTATCTTTTTTTAGATGGTCTTTTAAAGTATTTAGTACTAAACCTTCGTGGCTAGGGTCTTTCATATCAATAAAATCAATAATTATTATTCCACCAATGTCCCTTAGTCTAATTTGCCTGGCTATCTCTTCTGCTGCTTCCAAATTTGTTTTTAATATGGTATCTCCTAAAGAATAAGTGCCTATAAATTTCCCAGTATTTACGTCTACTACTGTTAAGGCTTCTGTTTCATCTATTACTATATATCCACCACTTTTTAGAGGGACCTTTTTTTCTAAGGCAAGTTTTATATCCCTTTGAATTAAGGGATCATAATCCACTGAAAAATCTGTATCTAATTGTAATTTGTTTGAAAAGTGAAAGGGAAAATATTCTTCCATCTCAATCAATTCATTGTATATTTCTTTACTATTTACTACAATCTTATCAGTGCAATCGTTAAAACCGTCCCTCAATATTTGATATGCTAAGGTAGGTTCCTTGTATAGTAGTTTGGGACAGGGGAGAAAATTTTTTTTCTTCTCAATTTTTTTATAGATATCATATAAAATATCGTATTCTTCCTTTAATATAGTTTCATCAACAGACTCAGATGCTGTCCGAAATATTATGCCCATATCATCCTTTATAATTCTCTCTCCAACATCTTTTAAATATTGAATTTTTTCTGCCTCGACTATTTTCTTGGAAATATTTATCCTATTAGAAAAGGGGGTAAAGACTATAAATCTTCCTGGAATTTCTATGTGGGTAGTGACCTTAGGTCCTTTGTTTCCATCTGGCTCCTTAACTACTTGGACTATTATTTCTTCCCCTGCTTTTACTACTTCTGAAATTTTGTACTTTTTTTTAGTATATAATAATTCCTTTGGCAAGGCATCCTTTACATAGAGATAGGCATTTTTTGACTCTCCTATATCTACAAAGGCCGCTTCCATTCCTTGTAATACATTAACTACTCTAGCCCTGTAAATATTCCCTACTAATTTTTCCTTCCCTTTTTTATCAAAATGGAATTCAACTAGCCTTCCATCTTCCACTATACCCACCCTATTCAGTTCCTTGGAAGAATCAATAAAGATATATCTCATAAAAACACTCCCAACTATAAGGGCTTATATAGCTCATCTCCTTTTTCTGCGTATAAAGCTAATCTTTTAATACTTATTGTATCCATATCTATATTTAATTCACAATCCCTATTTAGTACATTTACAAAATCCATGGGATTTAAATTCCCATTGCTGCCTGTTTTAAGCAAGACAGATATGGTTATATTATTATTTACATCTTTTACTATTACATTCCCTATAAAAGGTCTAATATTTATTTCCTTTTCTATTTCTTTACCCTTCTTTTTTCTTATTTTAGTAATCATTATTTTCTCATGCAATAGCCAGTTGTCAATGACCTTATTTATTTCTTCTTTAGACTTCCTATGGTCTGTTTTAAATTGGATTTCATAATTTGACCAAGCTATTATGGAATTTAAGGATTCTTCTCTTTTTAAATATTTCCCGGAAATTATTTGAATATCCTCAGGTAGTACCCTGTTCATCCTATCTATGAATTCAGCTACAGGCATATATTCTAAGTCTATATCCATGTATTCTTCTTCTGATTCTATTCCAAGGGAAAGGGGGGCGCCTATGGAAAATTTGGGTTGAGGGTTAAAACCTTTAGAATATTTTACTGGAATATTAGCCCTGTTAAAGGATCTCTGAAACAATCTCATTAGGTCTAAATGAGAAATATATTTTAAATAATTTTTTTTATTGAATTTAACCCTTATAATCATTATTTCTCACCCCTCATTACACAGTCAACTATTCCACAGCCCCTACATCCTTCTCTACAATCTCCTGTAGTCTCACCCTCTAAGGATTTTTTAAATTCTCTAATTAAATATTTCTTAGATACTAAGGGGTCTATAAAGTCCCAGGGTAGGACTTCGTCAAAATCCCTAGTCCTTAAGGCATAAAAATCCCCGTCTATATTTAGTTCTTCCATTGCTTCAATCCACTTATCATATTTAAAATGTTCTGACCAGCCATCGAATTTACAGCCCTTTTCCCAGGCTCTTAGGATTAGTTTTGAAATTCTCCTATCGCCACGGGCTATTATGGCCTCTAAATAACTCAATTTTGGATCATGGTAATTAAAAGTAATCTTTTTATCCCTTATAGAGTTCTTTAATAAATGGGCTTTCCTGTGAAACTCATCAATACTATCTTGTCCAACCCATTGGAAGGGGGTAAAAGGCTTAGGTACAAAGCATGAAGCTGAAGCTGTAATCTTTAAATTTCCCTTTCTTTCTTCCTTTGGAAGGGAAAAGAATATGTCTTTTACCTTATAAGCTAAGTCTTTTATACCCAATACGTCTTCATCAGTTTCAGTAGGTAGGCCTATCATGAAGTATAGCTTAATACTTGACCAACCTTCTTTAAAAACCTTTGTAACTGTATTTATTAAATCATCCTCTGTTACACCCTTATTTATTACATCTCTAAGCCTTTGACTTCCGGCCTCTGGTGCAAAGGTTAAGCCAGTTTTTCTTACCTTCTCTATTTCATTCAATATATCTATGATAAAGGAATCTAGTCTTAAGGAAGGTAAAGATACTCCTACCTTTTTTTCCTCAAACCTTTCCATTAGCTTAGAAATTAATAAGTATAATTCTGAATAATCACAGGAACTAAGGGATGAAAGGGATATATTCTCATATCCAGTACTTTCTATTAGTTTTTCCGCCAGTTCTACTAATCTATCTATAGATTTTTCCCTAACAGGCCTATAAATCATGCCTGCTTGGCAAAATCTACATCCACGGGTACAACCTCTAAAAATCTCCAATACTACCCTATCATGTATTGTTTCAATAAATGGAACAATCATCTTTTCCGGTGAAAACATGGAGTTTAAATCCTTAATCATTCTCTTTTTTATTACCTTTGGTACTTTTGGACTTATAGGAATCATTTCCTTAATTGTATTATCATCATTATATACTATATCGTAAAACTTAGGTACATATACTCCCTCAATAGTAGCTACCTTCTCTAGAAATTCATCCCTTGTCCCTTTTTCTTCCTTATGCTTTTTATACAGATGCAAGATCTCTAGGGTTACTTCCTCTCCTTCCCCTATAACAAAAAAGTCAATAAAATCTGCTATGGGCTCTGGATTATATGCACAGGGACCTCCTGCTATAACAAGGGGGTCCTCTTCTTTTCTATCCTTAGACAAGAGGGGAATATCCGCCAAGTCTAAGATATTTAATATATTTGTATAGCTCATTTCATATTGTAATGTAAAGCCAAGGAAGTCAAAGTTTTTTACTTCCTCTTTGCTCTCTAAAGTAAAAAGTGGAAGATTTTCTTTTCTCATTTCCTCCTCCATATCTAGCCAAGGAGAAAAAACCCTTTCACAGGCAAAATCTTCCTCTTCATTTATCAAATTATACAAGATATGGAGGCCTAGATGGGACATGCCTACATCATAGATATCTGGAAATGAAAAGGCAAACTTTACCTTTACCTTATTTAAATCCTTTTTGATAGAGTTTTGTTCCATGCCTATATACCTTGCAGGTTTCTCTACTTTATTTAATATCTTATCTAAAACCTTAGTATTTATCATCTGTTTCCACCTTTCATTAATTTTAAGCTTTTCTCTAAATGTCATACTTAGTTCAATACCTCGGGCTATCCCGAGGTATTATAGTCTATTTATTATACTTTACCATAGTCTGTGTTAATTCCTCTATTGTTCCCTTTGAAGTATTTACTATTTTAACTAGAGTATCCTTAAATTTATTCCTGTCTTCAACAATAGTAAAATCATAATAGATATTTCTTTCTATGAAATCTAATATCTTGTTAGTAGTATCTATATTTACTAATTTAATTATATAGATTCCAATTAAAACAATCAAAACAATTATTATCCTATTAACCTGCCTATTTAAATATATATTGAAAATCTTTAATAAGTTTTTACTTGTAAAAACTCTCCTATTCATCACAATCACCTCAATTAATAATATGATATTTAATTGAGGTGATATTTATACCAAAATTAATATTCCTTTAATGTAAAAGATGCTTCTCCTACTACAAATTTATCCTCTAGGCCTGAAGTCAAATAGATGGATTTATCCTTAGTTATAAAAATTGCCTCTACACCTTCTAGAGAATTGACAAATTCCATGCCCTTGTCTAAGCCTAATGCAAAAATAGTAGTTGATAAGGCATCCCCGTCAATGGAAAATTCAGATATAATACTAATACCAGTTATTTCATTATCTACAGGATAGCCAGTTTCAGTATCAATTATATGATTATATTTTTTCCCTTGGTAGATAAAGTATCTTTCATAGTCTCCTGATGTAACCACTGACTTATCTGAAATTTCTAGTATCCCTGCATAACTTCCCTTAGGTCTAAAGGGGTCTTGTATTCCTATTCTAAACTTAGACCCATCAGATTTCTTTCCTATTATATACAGATTGCCACCTAAATCGATTATAGCACTATTAACTTTATTCTCTTTCAGTATCCTCTTTACTTCATCGGCTGCATATCCTTTTACTATACTGCCTAAGGTTATTCTCATGCCTTTTTTCTTTAGAAACACTTGATTGTCTTCCAATAATTCTAATTCATTATAATCAACAAGAGTTCTAGCATTTTCTATTTCTTCTTCTGAAGGTATATGGTCCCTTTCTATATTATCACCAGTTATATTCCATAAATCGACTAAGACACCCACAGTAGGATCATATTTGCCTTCAGACAATGAAGCATAGTATTTGGCCTTTTCCAATACATAATAAGTATCTGGGTTAACAGTAACCGGCTTTATACCAGCATTATTATTTATATTACTTACATCACTTGTTTCTATAGTAGAGCTCATTCTTTCCTCGATTTCTCTCAGCCTAGTGAAGACCTTGTCTAAAATTTTTTCATTTTGCTTGTCATATATCCTAACGGTCATTACAGTATCCATAAGAAATTCAGTTCTAGAGATAAATTCCGTCTTGGGGGAAGGGCTGCAACCTGTTATTAAAACAGCTATGAGAAAAATTACCATAAGTAAATTTGGCTTTAATTTCTTCATCCAATCACTCCAAATCATTTGAAAAACCCTAACTTAAAGTTAGGGTTTTTGCTTTATTTTGCATCACTTAATGCTTTGTTTACTAATTCTATTATACCATCTCTTGTTGAAGTAGCACCTGAGATTGCATCTACATCTAAACCGTCTGTTCCGTTGTTGTCAATTATTAACTTTTGAAGTTCAGCAGCAACTTCTAATGGACGTACATAGCTATAGTTGTCTTCAGATTTTCTATCGCCCTCTTTTACTCCATCCATATCTTCTACTGCAACTTCTGCATAATCAACACCTACGATTTGTCCATCTTGAACTCTTACGCTAACTTGTGCTAACCATCCATGACTTGGTTCCTCAGCCTTAGCTTCATAAACCCCATCTTTATAAACTGGCTCATATATTTCTCCCTTAGCTGCTTTGTCTAGTAATTCTTCTACTATTTCTTTGAAGTTACCCTTTGTAGAAGTAGCTCCTGATACAGCATCAAAATCAACAGCGTTTAAGTCTTTTTTCTCATTGAATTGTTCATTTAGATTTGCAATTACGGCAATTCCTTCTGCATAACGATAGTTAGATTCATTCTTTGCCTCTCCTGAAGTTGCTAAGTACTCATTGTAATTTAATGAAACTATCTCTCCATCTTTAACTTCTAGTTTAGCCATTGGGAAGTTTCCATTTTGACTAACTGGTCTTTTAATTAAGTAAATACCATCAACTAAATCGCTATTACCGGTTACTGGAGTTGTATCGGCTGGGTTTTCACTTTCATCTACAGGTGCTTGATTGTTTGAACATCCGGTAAATACAACCGCCATTAGCAATAAAGCTAATGTTAATGCTAAAACTCTCTTATTCATTTCTCTCTTCCTCCTGTTTCTTGAAAATTTTATCTTTCGTTTACAATATATTATTATATAGTATAGTTTGTTATATATCAATACTTATTTTTTGACAACTTGTCCCTAAATTCTACTTAACTTTTATGATTGGTATGTTGGCGACTAAGGCAGAAATAGTAGTATTGTCCACATCTCTTTTCATCCTGGTTAACTTAATATCTAAGCCTTCCTCGTCAATATCTACATATTCAGAAATTACTCTGATTATATCTCCTTTTATCATTTCCAAAAATTTTGGTGATAAATCTGCTCTATCGTGAACTAAGACTAGTTTTAATCTTTCCTTAGCCACGTTTTTACTTTTTTCTTCTTTTTTGCCGAATAGTTTTACTAATGCCATGGCTTCCCCCCCTATTTACCAAATAATAGCTTAAGTACTTTACTTAGCTTTCCTTCTTGATTTTCATCTAAATTTAATAAGCTTACTTCCTCACCTAAAATCCTCTTAGATATATTCTTGAATGCCTTACCAGATAGGGCCTTATCATCAACTACTACTGGTTCTCCTTTATTCGTTGATATTACTATAGCTTCATCATCAGGTACTATTCCTAGTAATTCAATGGCTAATATATCGATTATATCGTCTATATTCATCATGTCGCCTCTTTTGACCATTTCTTGCCTAATCCTATTAATTATTAGCTTTGGATTGTATAGGCCTTTTGATTCTAAGATACCGATTACCCTATCTGCATCCCTAACAGCTGATATTTCAGGGGTGGTTACTATAACCGCTAAGTCTGCGCCTGCAATGGAGTTTTGGAAACCTTGTTCAATCCCAGCAGGTGAATCTATGATAACATAATCGAATTCCTTTTTCAAATCATTTACCAGTTCGTACATTTGTTCCGGGCTTACTGCAGTTTTATCTTTCGTTTGAGCTGCTGGCAAAAGATATAATCTATCAAATCTTTTATCCCTTATTAAGGCTTGCTTTAATCTACAATTTTTTTCCACTACATCAACTATATCATATACTATCCTATTCTCTAATCCCATAACTACATCTAGGTTTCTGAGACCAATGTCTGCATCCACAACTACTACTGATTTGCCTAACAGAGCTAAGCCTGTCCCAAGATTTGCTGTTGTAGTAGTTTTGCCCACTCCACCTTTGCCTGATGTAATAACTATGGCAGTTCCTAATTTTCCATTATCCATATCCTTTCCTCCCTTTTATTATTTGTTAGGTAAATAAGGTTCAATAATGACTTCTCCATCTTTAATTTTTGCAACCTCTGGCAACTTTAATGACTCTATATCATCATCTGGTGGTCTTGCAATAATGTCTCCTATTCTAAGCTGAGTAGGTTGCAAGTTGTAAGATGCTACAATGGCTTTTAGGTTGCCTTCCATTCCTGCGTGTGCTACACCCCTTAGTGAGCCAAGGACTATAATATTTCCCCTAGCTTTAATCAAAGCACCAGGGTTTACATCTCCTATTACGACGATATTGCCATCAAATTCCACTATTTGACCTGATCTCAAAGTGCCATTGATGAATTTAGTTATGCCACATTCAATATCTTCAGCCGATTCATTAGCACACCCTAAATTACCTTCCCTGGAATTAATTGTAAGCTTGGGCATTCCTTCTTCTAATACTATTAAATCATACTTATATTTTAATAAATATTTAAGCTCTATGATATTTTCAGGGGGCAATAATTTAGATTTTATACCTAAAATTTTAGTCCCCTTAAAGAAATTAGCTGTAGATTTCATTTTTTTATCTAATTCTTCCTTTACAATAGAAAAATCATCTGTATTTACATTTATAAAAATCCCTTCTTTAACACCCTTGAAAGTAATAATATCTTTTTTCACTTAGTTTACCTCCATAATAAACGAAAGCTATTATTTAGCCAAGGTATTCACGAAAGGTAAAGGTTCTTTTGCGCTTTCCTTATTTAGTCCAAAGTATTCAGCTATTATATCCCTTACCATGGGGCCTGCATAACCCCCACTACCACCTTGAAAAAGGACTGCAGCCACTGCTATTTCCGGATCATCATATGGAGCAAAGGCAACAAACCATGCAAAATCATCATATACTTCTCCGGTTACAGGATTTCGTGCTGTATGTTGTGCTGTTCCAGTTTTGGCCCCTACTTTTATAGGGAATTTAGAAAACACACTTCTGGCTGTACCCTCAGTGGTAACCTTTAACATGCCTAATTTTATATGTTCTAGATTATTATAATCATTTAACTCTATTCTTTCATATTCTGGCTGGTTTTCAAATAAGACTTTTGAATTATTATGGTTTTTTACATTATCTATTAAAGTTATTTTATGTCTATATCCCCCATTGGCAATAGTAGCTATATAATTTGCCATTTGAATAGGGGTATAAGCATTTCTACCTTGTCCTATGGTAACGTTTAAGGTATCGGTGATTTTCCAGCCTGCATATTCTAAATAAGTATACTTAATTTTATCTGCCAAACCTTCCCTTTCGTTAGGTAATCTTTTTTCAGGATCAATTCCAAACTCATTAAGCCTCCTTACAACTTCAGTCCTGGTTAAAGTCTCCTCTAGCTCTGTCCAACTTGCTATTTCTTCGATTATATCTTCGATTTCTTTATCATCTAAGGTAATACCTTCCTTTATATAATTTCTAATATTTCTTTGCAAATATGATTTTAGCAAGGCTTTTGTAGTCAAAATCTCCCGTTGAGGATTAGGTACTCCACCAGAGCTTTCAGCAGGTACATTAATTTCTATGCCAGTTTTGTCATTTAGACCTAGCTGTTTTGAAAGATTTATGATATCTTCAATTTCTAGTTTTACTCCTATATTTTCACCAGTTTTTTGATTTCTTCCTAAGGCTAAGGTATAAAAATAATAGTTACAGGAATCCCTAAGGGCATCATATAGGTTTACATAACCATGGGTACCCCTGCTTTGATTCCAAATCCAACATCCAAAGGGTTTGCTTCCTATATCTACTTTACCCATGTCCCTGATTCTATAGGTTGGGCTTAAGCCCTTTTCAAGTGCCGCTAGTGCTGTTACCATTTTATAGGTTGAGCCAGGTTGTACTGCTGATTGGGTTGCAATATTATATAATGGTCTTGGAGCTAGTTGGTCTTTTTCATTTTCAGGAAACAGACTTTGCCAATCAGAATTAGATATGCCTGTGGAAAATAGATTTGGATCATAAGCTGGATAACTTACCATGGAAAGAACTTCACCAGTTTTTACATTTAACACAACAACTGCTCCTGAATTTGCATTTTCGTAAGGTTTTCCCTTCTTCCTATTGATTCCAAACTTGTAATCTCCCCACTTACTCTTATAGGTACCAGCTACTTGAATTTGCTCAAGGGTTTCTTTTAAAGCATTCTCAACAAATTTTTGCAAGTCTAAGTCAATGGTCAAATATACATTGTTGCCGGAAACGGGTTTAATTTCACTTAAAACATTTGTTGTATTACCTATGTTATCCACTTCTACAGTTTTAACCCCATTTTGTCCCCTAAGTACATCTTCGAAGCTTTCTTCTATTCCTGTTTTCCCAATTATATCATTTGGAGAATAGTTCTTTTCCTCAACATATTTTTTTATTTCATTTGGCTGGCTAATTTTACCTAGGTAACCCAGTATATGGGCTGCAGTAGTGCCTTCTGGATAATATCTAACAGGCTCTATAGATACTTGTATTCCTGGTATACTTCCTAAGTTTTCTTCAATTTTTGCAACAGTAGTATCTTTGATGCCATAGGCGATATTTATTGGTTGGTATGCTAGATGGCCTTGTTTATTTAATAATTCGTACATGGAAAGGATAGACCTTGTTTCATAAGGACTTAGTTCTTCTGGTATATCGTATCTTTGTTTTAATTTTTCTAAGGCCTCTTTAGCTGTACTGTCTAGATCGATTTTATTTCCATTGAACCAATTTCTCTTATTATTTATAAATACGTATTCAAAATCATTGGCTATGGATATTCTAGTATTTATACCGTCCTTTAATAGCTGATCTTGAGCCAGAGGCTTTATTATATCCATGGAAACAAATTCCTCTAAAACGTTACTTTCCTTTGCCAATTCTATTAATCTTTCTAAAGGCTTCTCATCTACAATATGGCCTTCTGTAAACTTATAGATAACTGAATCTTTATCTTCAGAAACTTCTATGGAAACTGGCTCTTTTTTCCCCTTCTCAATTAAAAGGTCTATTAATATCTTGCCAGGCACTATAACATCTTCTTCCCCTTCTTTTACGATTACTCTTTCCAATAAATTATGTAAAGAGTATTCAACAAATATATTGACAAAATCTTCCTTTGCAGTAGTATGGGGCTTTACCTTATCACTTAAGCCCATTAAAGTTCTCTTTTGTGCTTTATATTCCTCATCAAATTTAAGGGAATATTCTTCCACTATGATGTTTTCCTCTAAGTCTTTGCTTTTTATTAAATCATAAGCCAACTTTCTAGACAATGGATGATCAACTATTTTTCTTATTATGTTTTTATCATTATCAATTAGCCTAGTTATTGCTTCTATTGGAGATATATCTTTTTGCAGATTATTTCTACTTAACCATTTGTCTACATCTTCATTTTCCATATATCGTATAAGTAGGTCCTTACCTTCTAAGTTTACTTCTATGGGAACATCAATGCCCTTCTCATTTAGTGCATTTATAGCCCTAGTCACTGTAGTAAATTCATAGTGGTCTTCGTAATAGGGATGTTTATAGAAAGTATACAGAAATTCGCCTAGTAGATTATTTTCTATTATTATTTCTATAACCTTATCTTCTGGTAAAATATCCTCTTTTAAATAATCCTCTTCACTTTTGTATTTTAAGACATTTAAATCTATGGGAAAATCGCTTAAGTAGTTTACTCCATCTGTCTCCAATAGTCTAATTAGTGATAAGAGGGCATCGTTTTTCTTGTGCTTATCTTTAATATTTAACTCATCCTTTAAAAGTTGAACAGTAAAGCTTGGCTTATTTCCAGCTAAGAGCCTTCCATATCTATCTCGTATTTCACCCCTTGGTGCAGTAATATAAATTTCTTTTAACCTCTTGTTATCAGAAATATCCCTATAATAATCACCGTGTACTATAGTTAAAGTTGCTAATCTGAAAGATAGGGCCAACATCAGCAATATAATAAAATACATCAATATATTATATCTATTAAATATCTTCTTTAGGGTCTTCAATGGCTTCACCTCTACTTACTGCCAAATCGAATTTGGGGTACGACAAAGATCTTAGAGAAAATTTTATAAATAGGCATAGATAGTATGGAATTATATATGATTTCTACTAGCAAGACATCCTTTGTAAAAGATAAGAAGGAAATATTCTTAGATAAAAAAAACATAAATATATAGTATGTAAAATTATAATATATGGTGCCTAATATGGATAGGAGAAGGGGTATAAAAAGATTGTCCTTTATTACTTTATTCTCTATTAAACCAACGAGATAACCTGCAAAGAATAGAATAAAGGAGTTCACTCCTAAGACTGGACTAAATATTATATCTTGAATAACGCCTATAGTGAAGCCTAAGAAGGCTCCATAAAATCTTCCTTTAAAAATTGCCATTGATATAACTACAAGAAGTGCTATATTTGGTTCAACCCCAAATACACTAATGTATGGAAATATGGCAGTTTGTAAAATAAAATTAATTAAAACTACCAAAACAAAAATAAGTACAATCATATTAAAACCACAACCTTAATCGGAAATTATAAAAACCTTGTATATTTTTTTGAAATCTATGGCTGGTTTTATTTCTATTGCTTTCATTAACTCCTTATCATCACTTATTACACTTTCTATTTCACCTATATATATGTCTTTTACAAAGGCTCCGCCTAATCCAGATGTAAAAAGCTTGTCTCCTTTTATTACATCTGCCTTATCATCAAAAAGATAGCCTGTTATTTTTCCATCTATGTTGCCAGAGATTATGCCTCCATCTTGGGTTCTAAGTATTTTAAAAGCAATTTTACTGTCTTCATCTACTATGGAAACTACCTTTGCCCAATTATCTCCTACATCTACAACCCTACCGACAATTCCTTCAATTACCGTATTTTGGTCTATTTGAACTCCTTGGACTACTGTATTCCCTTTTTCTACCCCATCCTTTAAACCTTTATCAATGGTAAATCTATCAAACCAATTGCCAGGCTCTTTTCCAGTAACTTGAGCTTCAATTAAATTGTATTTGGTGCTTTCTAATAGCCTTAGTTCATTTCTTAAATAATCAGTCTTACCAATTATATTTAAATAGTTTCTGTTTTCCTCCTCCAGTAAACTTACCTTCTTCTTAAGCATTTCATTTTCTTCTTTCAGCTTAGCTATATTTTTTACATTGGAAAAAAAGCTGGATATATTTTCGCTTATATTTGTGAACAATTTACCAACAGGTGTTAGGACATTTCCCAGTATTCTTTCAAACTTAGTAATTGCCATTCTTTCAGTACTTGTTACTCCTATTAGAATAATTAGAATGATAGCGACTAAAGTCACCATCATTCTTTCCCTATTTCTCCTGAAAAAGGACATATTATCACCACTTAACTTTTTCTTCTACTGCTCGTTATGGTTTTTTTAAGAATCTCTATACTGTCTAAGGCTTTTCCAGTACCTATGGCTACACAGTCTAAGGGTCTATCTGATATATGAACAGGTATGCCCGTTTCTTTATGAATTAACCTATCTAAGCCTTCTAGAAGAGCTCCGCCTCCAGTTAACATAATACCAAATTCCATAATATCAGATGCCAATTCTGGTGGCGTTTTTTCAAGGGTAGATTTTATAGCGTCTACAATGTTGAAAATAGGCTCTTTCATTGCATTATAAATTTCAGTAGAGTTTACAACAACAGTCTTTGGAAGACCTGTAATCATATCCCTACCTCTGATTTCCATAGTTTCTTCCTTGGTGTTAATATCTGCAGTTCCAATGCTGATTTTTACTTCCTCAGCAGTTCTTTCACCTATCATTAAACTATATTCTTTTTTGATGAAGTTTACTATGGAATCATCTAATTCATCTCCACCTATCCTAATGGATTTTGATGTAACGATACCACCTAGGGATATTATAGCCACTTCAGTTGTTCCTCCTCCAATATCTACTATCATAGAACCTGTAGGTTCTTGTACAGGTAACCCTGCTCCAATGGCTGCTGCCATTGGTTCTTCAATGAGATAGGCATCCCTCGCACCTGCATGAATAGCAGCCTCTTCTACTGCCCTTTTCTCAACCTCTGTAACTCCACTGGGAACACATACTACTACCCTTGGTTGGAAAAAAGTCCTTCTTTTAGTTGCCTTTCTAATAAAATGCTTTAGCATGCTTTTAGTTATATCGAAATCTGCTATTACACCATCTTTTAGTGGTCTTATAGCGATTATATTTCCAGGAGTTCTTCCTATCATCCTTTTAGCCTCTTCACCTACGGCTAGGACCTGTTTTGTATTTGCTTGAATAGCAACTACTGAAGGCTCCCTTGCTACTATGCCTTTTCCTTTTATATAAACTAAGGTATTTGCTGTCCCTAAGTCCACTCCTAAATCCTTAATAAATCCACCAAATAGTCCCATTTTGCTCCATCCTTCCTTTAAAACTAAATTATATTTTTTTCCCTAAAGCTTATATATTTATTATCACCAATTATTATATGATCTAGTACCTTTATTCCTATTAAATTACCTGCTTCTAGCAATCTTTTTGTTATATTTATATCTTCATTGCTAGGAGTAGGATCTCCACTGGGATGATTATGTATTAAAATAATGGAGTTTGCATTTCTTTTAATAGCAGCTCTAAATACATCCCTGGGATGGACTATTGAGGCGTTTAAGGTACCTACGGAAATCTCTTCCGTTACAATTATTTGATTTTTAGTATCCAACAATACCACTCTAAAATGCTCCTTTTGTAAATACCTCATTTCATCCATATAGAGATTAGCTATAGTACTAGGTTCATTTATTTTCACTTTACTTAAAGCATCTAAATAATTAATTCTCTTTCCAATTTCAATAGCTGCAAGTATTTGGGCTGCTTTACATTTACCTATGCCCTTAGTTTCCATTAATTCTTGTAAAGTAGTATCCCTTAAAGACACTAAGCCTCTATCGTCTTTACTTAGTAACCTTCTTGCTAAGTCAATAGCTGTATCTTCTTTGTTTCCAGTTCTTATGATTATTGCAAGTAATTCTTCGTTTGATAAGGCTTTGGGTCCATAATTATAGAGCTTTTCCCTAGGTCTTTCAGTAATTGGTAATTCTTTAATGGTGTAATTCCTTTTTAATTCCAAATTATTACCCATACCTTCACCTACTTATAGATTATAACATACTGATATTAAAATATTTATCTAATATGTTATCTAGCTTTCCAATAGGTAGGCCTACTACATTGGAATAACATCCATTGATTTTCTCTACTAAGATTTCTCCAAATCCTTGAATTCCATATGCACCAGCTTTATCTATAGGTTCCTTTGTATGAATATAATTTAGAATTATTTCATCTGTTAATTCCCTAAATTTTACCAAAGTACTTTCATAATCTATTACTTTTAAATTAGTATTTGCCTTAATTACACAAATCCCAGTTATTACACAATGTTCATTTCCACTAAGGGCTTTAAGCATCCTAAAGGCATCTTCCTCATCCTTGGGTTTGCCTAAGATTTCATCTTTAAATACTACTATAGTGTCAGCTCCTATGATTATTTCTCCATTATTGAATTTATTGCTAACCCAAGAAGCCTTTTCAAAGGCCAAAGCCATGGCTATCTGCTCTGGTCTTTCTCCTTCCGTGGTTTTTTCTTGGATTTCAGCCTTCACAACTACTGGATTTAAATTATATTTTTTTAATAATTCTATCCTTCTTGGAGAAGAAGAAGCTAATATAATCTTTTCCATACTCCCTCCTAAATTTCGGTATTATACTTCAAAACTTTTCTCAAATTCTTGGATATATATATAGAGGAAAGCCCTACAAAATAACCAGTAAATAAACCCATCAATACAAGTATGGGCAAATAAGAGTAAACTCTTATATTTGACATAATCATTACTGCAACACTTACTTGAGCAATATTATGTCCTGTAGCTCCTAAAATACTCACTCCTATTAAGCTGAAAATATTTGAAAAAAACTTATATCCAACAAACATTACAATGCAGGAAACTATACCACCTGCGAGACTATAAATAAGACTAGATACACTACCTGTTATAAGCACTAGTACTGAGCTTTTTAAAATACTGACTATAAAGGCTTCTTTAAATCCAAATATGACTAAGGTAACTAAGATAACCATATTTGAAAGTCCAAGCCTAGCACCAGGTATGGCAACAGGCAATGGAATTGAAGATTCAATTACTGATAAAGCTAGTCCAATAGATACTAATAAAGATAAGAGTATTATTTTCCTTGTTCCCTTCATATCTCTGCCACCTTTAATAACTAAAATAATCTATGTTTTTAGAGTTTTCTATCCCCTTAATTTCAACAATTAACAAATTGGGTAAACACACTATTATTTCTCCTGATTCTGAAATTGTGCCTTGATAAACACAAAGCTGGTCTGAACATGTCGCTTCGACAATTCTAACTTCCCCATCTCCAATTTCTAATATATTTCGACCATATGGAGTTTCTATGGGAATTTTTTTACCTATGATAGAATCATCAAAATATATCCTTTGGTATTCTTCACCATTAACCTGGACACTTATGTATTTATCATCATATTTAATCAAACTATTTTTTACAAAGCCTAAGGATATTACACTAACTAGAATTATAACAACTATTAAAATCTTATCTCCTTTTGTCATAGAACCATCCTCTTCTCAATTTCAATCTTTGTATACATTATAGTTTACCATTAATAATTTTCATTTACAAGTTACTTTTTCACGAAAAGAAAGAGCGGAAACCCGCTCTTTCTCTTAAACTGCAACTTCTTTAGCTGTATCTCCGTATATAGCTTTAGTTGGACATTTTTCAGCACATACTCCACAGTTGATACATTTTTCATAGTCAATTTTTGCCAAATAGTTTTCAAAACTAAATGCGTCTGCAGGACAATTCTTAACACATATTTTACAGCCAATGCAGCCAATACTGCACTTGCTTCTTACTTCTTTTCCTGAATCCTTGCTCATACATTTTACTACATATTCATTTTCATATGGAACTAATTCTATTATTTTCTTTGGACATACTTCAATACATTTCATACATGCAGTACATTTATCTTTAAGTATAAAGGCTACTCCATCTCTCATTTCTATGGCACCAAATTGACAAACTTCCTTACAAGTACCACAACCTAAACATCCATAGGAGCATGCCTTGCTTCCACCTTGCAGGATATTCGCAGCCCTGCAATCTTTAATTCCGTGGTAAATATATTTTTCCTTTGCCTTGTTACAATCTCCTTGGCAAAGAACAGTAGCCACCTTTCTTTCAACATTGGCAGCATTTACTCCCATAATATCTGCTACTTTCTCAGCAACAGGATTACCGCCAACACTACATGCGTTAACAGGTGCTTTTCCTTCTGCTATGGCCTTAGCTAAGCCATCACAACCTGGAAAGCCACAAGCACCGCAATTTGCTCCTGGCAATACTGACCTAATTTCCTCTATTTTAGGGTCTACTTTTACTGCAAATATATTTGAAGCGATAGAAAGTAAAACTCCAAATCCTAATCCTAAACCGCCTAATACGACTATTGGACTTAAGATATCAGCCATATTCTCCCTCCTATACTAGTCCACCAAAGCCTAAAAAGGCAATGGACATTAATCCTGCTGTAATTAATGCTATTGGAAAGCCTTTTAATACTTCAGGTACATCTGCTAGTTCAAGTTTCTCTCTAATACCAGCTATAAGTAACAATGCTAAAGTAAAACCTATTGAAGAACCTAAAGCATTAAATATTGTTTGAATTAGATTGTATCCTTCTTGGATATTTAAAATAGCTACACCTAATACTACACAGTTAGTTGTTATTAATGGTAAGTACACTCCCATAGCATTATATAATGTTGGACTTATTTTCTTTAAAACTAGTTCGACAAATTGAACTAGGGCTGCTATAACTAAGATAAATACAATGGTTTGTAAGTATTGAAGTCCTAAAACATCTAAAATGCCTTTTTGAATAAAATAAGTAATTATAGAAGACAAAGTAACTACAAATGTTACAGCAACACCCATACCTGCTGAAGTTTCCATTTTATTAGAAACACCTAAAAAGGGACAAATTCCAAGGAAACGGGCTAATACATAGTTGTTTACGAAAATAGTACTAATTAATATTGCTGGTATACTCATCAAGTTTCCCTCCTATCTAAGCTTGACTAGAAGATTTTTTCTTTCTAGCTAAGTTGAAAATTCCAATCATGATACCAAGAAGAATAAATGCTCCTGGTGGCATAACAAATATTCCAGCTGGTTGATAGCTTGCAGGAAGTACTGCTTTCCCTAAAATTGTTCCTGCACCAAATAATTCTCTAATTGCGCCTAAGGCAACAAGAGCTACTGTATATCCTAATCCCATTCCAATTCCGTCAACTATAGATGCTATAATTCCATTCTTTGATGCAAATGCTTCAGCTCTAGCTAGAATTATACAGTTAACAACTATTAATGGAAGGAATATTCCCAATGCTTCATATATAGGTGGTGCATATGCCTTCATAAACATCTCTACAATAGTTACAAAGGTTGCTATAACTACAATAAAGGCTGGTATACGAATCTTATCTGGTATAACATTTCTAAGTATGGAAATAACTAAGTTGGAACCTACTAAAACTGCAATTACTGCCATTCCCATGGCAAAACTATTTACAACATTTGTACTAACAGCTAAGGTTGAACACATTCCTATTAATTGAACAAGAGTCGGATTATCATTTATAATACCATCTTTCAAGATTTTAGATAACTTCATTTCTCCACCTCCAGTACTTTAGTTTGAAAGCTGATTGTTGAATATCTCTCTAGCTTCATTAACTCCTGCAAGTACACCATCGGTTGTTACTGTAGCACCAGATATGGCTTCAACAGTAATTGCCTCTGATGTTGATTTGCCTACAAACTTATTTCTAAATTCCGGTTCTTCAGCCTTAGCTCCTAAACCTGGAGTCTCGCTATGCTCTAATACATCTAAGCCTGCAACAGTGCCATCTATATTAAATCCTGTAAGTAGTACAAGGTCTCCTCCAAATCCTTTAGAAACATTTTTGATAGCATATCCTATTAAAGCATCTCCATCGTATACTTCAAATATTTCCAAAACTGATGGAGTAGAACCTTTTATCTCATCTAATTTTCCTTCATCTAGGGGTTTGAAATCAGCACTATCTCCAAATATTTCTTTTAGAGATTCTAGGCTTCCTGCCATCTCTAATTCTGCAATCCTATCCTTAGTTAAGTTGTTGGAAATAGCTAAAACTCCAGCAGATACAACTGTAATTATCATTAATATAACACCTAACTTAATAGTCTCCTTCATTTATTTCGCCCTCCCGAATATTTTTGGTGCAGTAAATTTCTCGATTAATGGGCTAGCAACATTCATTAAAAGTATGGAATAGGATACCCCTTCAGGGAAACCACCTTTAACCCTAATTAAAGCTGTTAAGGCTCCTGCACCTATAGCAAAGATGATTTGTCCTAATGGAGTAACTGGTGATGAAGCATAATCAGTTGCCATAAAGAATGCCCCAAGAATTAATCCTCCACCTAAAATATGATACATAAGTTGATCTGTTGGTACTCCTAATACAAGTAGCATAACTGCTGTAGTAGCTATATAGAAAACTGGAATTTTCCAATCTATAACCTTTCTAATAAAGAGATATAAGGCCCCTATTAATAATAGCAAAGCTGAAGTCTCTCCAATGGCTCCGCCTATATTTCCTATAAACATATCTAGAAGTGATGGTAGTTCTGAACCTGCTTGAGCTACTGTAGCAGAAGCAGTGGCATCAGCTCCACCGAATTTCATAATAGCTAAAGGTGTAGCACCAGCTACAGCATCAGGCCCTGGTAATGTAAAAGTAGACATAATATTTGGCCAAGACGCTAATAATACTGCTCTTGCAGCTAGGGCTGGATTCATGAAGTTTGAACCTAAACCACCAAATAATTGCTTAACAACTATAATTGCGAATCCAGAACCAAATACTGGTATCCACCAAGGTGCATTTGCAGGTAAATTAAATGCCAACAATATACCTGTAACTACTGCACTAAAATCATTAATGGTAATTTCTTTTTTAAATATTTTTTGAGTTAAAGCTTCAAAACCTACTGCTGAAATAACTGAAATTAATATTAGTTTTAAAGCATTTAATCTAAAGAAATATATAGATCCTATCATTGCTGGTATTAGGGCAATTACCACATCTAACATTATCCTACTAACGGTCTCTTTAGACCTAATATGTGGTGAAGATGATACTACCAACATTTCTGGCATTACTGAATCTGCCTTTGTAGTATTTAACACTTTACCTTCCATCTGCTAATCCTCCTATCTTCTAAGATTTTTTCCTCTTGGCAAGGATTTCTCTTTTTGCAAATCTAATGGATTCTACTAGCGGTCTTTTAGCAGGACATACATAGGAACATGAACCGCATTCTACACAATCTAAGGCTCCAAATTTTTCTGCGCCTTCGAAATCCTTCTTTAGGGCATAGGCAGAAATAAATAGTGGTTGTAAAAATACTGGACATGCAGTTAGGCATTTACCACATTTAATACATGGTGATACCTTTTCTTCTAATACTTCTTCTTCAGTTAGTACTAGAATACCACCTGAACCTTTGATTACTGGAACATCAGTTGTATATTGACTTAGCCCCATCATAGGACCACCCATTATTACTTTGCCAGGTGTACCATTGAATCCGCCTGCCTGATCTATAACTTCTTGGAATGGAGTTCCTATCTTTACTATAAGATTTTTAGGTTCCTTTACTCCATTGCCTGTAACGGTTACAACTCTTTCATATAAGGGTTTTCCTTCTTGTATTGCTTCAGCAATAGCTTTAGCAGTACTTACGTTGCTAACTACGCAGCCCACATCCATTGGTAATCCACCAGAAGGAACTTGTCTTCCTGTAATTGCATTTATAACCCTCTTCTCATCACCTTGTGGATACTTGGCCTTTAGAGTAACTACCTTAATATTATCTTCATCTTTAACAATTGCTCTTAAGGCATCTACTGCATCCATCTTATTGGTTTCTACACCAATAAATCCTCTATCTACATTTAAGGCTTTCATAATAGCCTTTAAGCCAAATACTACTTTTTCAGGCATTTCAAGCATTACTCTGTGGTCAGAAGTTAAAAATGGCTCACATTCAGCACCATTGATTATAACAGTATCAATTTTTTTCTCTGGCGGAGGTGATAATTTCACATGAGTAGGGAATCCCGCTCCACCCATACCTGTAATGCCTGCTTCTCTAATTATTTCGAGGATTTCCTTTGATGATAATTGGTCAAGACTTCCTTTTGGTTTAATAGATTCATCCATTTCATTGGTACCATCTGATTCAATAACTACGCATGTTGATTGAATACCAGTAGGAGTAGTTATTTTGGTAATTTCCTTAACTGTTCCTGCTACACTTGAATGTACAGGAGCAGATACAAAAGCTTGAGATTCTCCTATTTTCTGCCCTACTTTAACCCTGTCACCTACTTTGACTAATGGTTCGCAAGGTGCCCCAGTATGTTGATGCAAAGGAATGTATACTATGCTTGGTTCTTTTGCATATTCTAGGGATTTTTTCTCTGTTAATTCCTTGCTATGTGGTACATTTACCCCACCCTTAAAAGTGAGATTTTCAAGTTTCATGCTTTCCACCTCTCTATTATGTTTTATTAATAATCGCAAAATAATTAAGCATTATAAAAATGCTTTATAAATTCCCATATATTATAACATTTATCTATGATAATGTACACAAAATCACCGATGTTAAAGTATGTCATTTTTTTTCAATCAAATTCCTGTCCATAACATTTAGACTATCTAAGTATTCATTTTTTTTAAAAATTATTATCTTTTTATTTTATAAATTTTGTTAAACAATGTCAAATTATATCACAAACTTAATCAAAAAACATGGATATATAATTACTTAATATCCATGTTTAACTAAAATACTATTTATCTACCAATTATATAATAATGATTAAATATCTGTAAAATTGTTTATGAATTAACGACTTTTCTTATTTTTTATTAAGATTGTAAATTGTTAAGAAAATTTAATATTTTCCCATGTTTATCTATAACTATGAAGTCCTGGTAATAAGACATTAACACCAATAAATGTAAATATTACACAAAGAAAACCAATTATTGAAAACCAAGCTGCAGTTTTACCTTTCCACCCTCTATTAAATCTTAAATGTAAGTAAGTTGAATATATTATCCAAGTAATTAGGGACCAGGTTTCTTTTGGGTCCCATCCCCAATACCTAGACCAGGCCTTTTTGGCCCAAATGGCTCCGGTAACTATGACTAGGGTAAGCATAAGATAGCCGAAGGCTGTTACCCTATAACTCAAATAATCACATACCTCAGCGTCAGGCAAATGACTTATCTTTTTATCTTTAACTTTATGTCTTTCATTTATTAAATACATAAGTGAAAGTCCAGTTGCTACTGCAAAGGAGCCGTAGGAGATTATTGCAGTACCTACATGGATTGTAAGCCATCTACTTTGCAATGCTGGCATTAAAGGTTTTATGGTTTTTGGTAACATGGAAGCATAACCCATCATTAGAAATGCCAAGGGCATTACAAAGCCACCTACAGCGGTAAACTTATAAATATAATGTATAACCAGATAGCATAGAACTATTGCCCAGGTAAAACTATTGGCAAATTCAAATTGGTTGCTGAAAGGCAATCTACCAGATTCAATAATCCTTAAAATCATTGCAATGGTATGGATTACAAACCCAATAGTCGATGCTGTTACAGAAAATTTTCCCACCTTTTCTTTTGAAGAAACTAGAAATACGAAAAAACCTATGGAAGCTATTATGTATATTATAAATGCTAGGGTAAAAAATAGCTCTTCAAAATACACTAAACTCATTTTATTGCCCCCTTATTGTTTTGAAGTTGAAGATAATAGATTTTTTAACTGCATAGTATATCCCCATATATTTTGTTTAGTTACAGGCAAAATTGTTTTATCCCCTACTATTACAAATCTAGGATAAAGGTAGAAGGATAATAGGAGTCCTACAAACATGAATAAACATCCTATTAAAACGAAGTAGTAGCCGAAGTCCCTTCTATAGGTTAGGCCTGTATATAGGCTTGAATCTTCAAATGTAATTTCTAAATCTTCATAATAAATCGGTTGTCCTGGAGAGGTTATGAAGGAATCCACATAATTATTGAATTCGTAAAGAATTACAGCATAATGGGGGTGTTTTTTTTGTTGCGTAATGGTAACTGGCTGTCCTTCATGATCAATAGCAAAATCAGGATAGTAACCATAAAGATATACAGTCAAATGCTTAGGCTGATAAAAATGGTATTCATTATTTTTTAAACTGGCCTTTTCTATAATATTTCCTTCAGAATCTTTTATAGTGAGTTCACTTACCCATCCAAAACTTGACTGGTAAAAGTTAATCCCCTTATATTTAAGTGGATTATTGACCCATATCTTCTTTGCTTCTACTTCCTTACCTTCCTCTATAATCTTCAACTCACTATAATATTGTTCGGTACTTCCATCTTCCCTAAATCCTAAATAAAAATCATCTAGTTTTAGAATAAAACCCTGTTCAACAAAGGCTGTGCTTTCTCCTGGTAGTAGATTTATGTAACCTTCATAGGCAAATAGATTTCCAATAAAACTGCCTAATATAATAATTATTATTCCTAAATGGGTAATAGATGAGCCTAGTACCCCTATACGGTTTTTAGCAGCCTTGTAACCATTTTCACTCTTATATATCTTAAAACCTTTCTTTTCTAGAATATTTTTAAACTCTTCAGTATCATACTTCTCATCCCAAAGATTTTCCGCACTTTTTCCAGGTGCTGGAAAATAGTCATCCTTTAATCTGGCAATTTGGGAAGGTAATAGTTTAATAGTGCATCCTGTTATATTTACTATAAATAGCAATAACAAAGTTCTGTAGATAAAGGAGCTATAAACCTTGTTAAATTGTAATAATAAGATTATATTCCCAAAGCTTTCATAGTTATGAAGATAGAATTCCTTAGTAGCTCCTTGGGGTATAACTGTGCCAATAATTGAATAAATAGCTATTAGAATAAATAAAATTATTGCAAATTTTAACCCTATAATAAACCTGCCAATCTTTTTAATCATCCTATCTCTCCTAGCAATTTATTATAAAACTAAGGGGGAGAAGGTCCCCCATTAGTCTTATACCATACTTATGGTCTTGGAACAATTAATTTCCAGCTCTCTTTGCTATCTGATTCTATTAAGTCATTTTCATTTAGGAAAATCCTATCGTTATTATGACAAGATTCACAAGACTCATTTTGGAATGTATTTCTTTGAATATTATGAGTTGGAGAATATTTCCAATTGCTTATGTTATCAAAGTTTGGCAACATATTATCCTCTACTGCTTCAAAGGTAGTCTTAGCAGTAGGAATATGTCTTAATGTTACATATTTATATGGTCTTTCAGGTGTGGGATTTGGATTTAAGCCTACCTTAAACATTAATTTAGTTTGTGACGTACTCTTTAAAGCTGTCCTGTCTTCATTATAGTTTACATGGCATTCGAAACAATTGTTATTTGCCTGAGCATGGCAAACCTGACATGACAATAAATCACCATGTACGTTGTGTGCTTGTATATCAGAGTTTCCTGGTTTTTGATCTTCGTGACAATCTAAACAGGATGGTAATGGTTGTTCCCACATGGTGGCATATTCTTCACCTGTACCATGGAAATTATCGATTGAATGACAATCCATACAAGTCATACCTAGTTCAAAGTGGACATCACCACTAAAACCTACCTCACCCATGTATTCTCCTGCATTTCTCGCTCCATGACACCCATAACAGGTTTCTTCCATAGGTGGGGTTTTGAAGAATTCATGCTTATTAATCAATCCACCTGTATAGGGTTTTGGCCTACTTACGTGGCAGTCACCACAGGTTGCATGACAGCTTATGCAGTTTTTATCAAAGACTTCTCCATGGTGAGGAGAATCATTAATTGAGTCAAAATTAGAAAATGCCATTAAACCATTTTCCATACCCTTAATATTGTGGTGTAGGGAAAATTGATAGGTTTCTACAACTCCACCATGGCATTTAGCACATATACCATCTAAATCTTGTGATGGATATGGGTTCATAGTAGCATGGGCTGCTTCCTGATCTGGCAGGTTTTCTCCCCCATGACAGTTTATACAGCCTAATTGGCCATGGGTCGTTTCTAAAAACTCCCTTGATACTAAGTACATATCTACAGCTTCCAGCTGAGGGCCTGGAACACCTCAAGCGCCTTCGCTACCATGACCTTCATCGAATTCCATTACTACTGATCCAATAATACTTTCACTAGTGTGGCATGCTATACAATTACTACTATCTATAGGTTCAATATGTACTGGTGTTATAAGGTTCCTAGCCGTTACAGCAGTGCCTCTAGTCATATGGTAGCCAAATATTATGACTACGGATAATAAGGCCAGAATGGCTGCGCTGAAAAGTCGATTATCATAAAGCTTTTCCTTCACAACTTCACCTCCGAATTACCTAAGTCCCATGAAAATTCTTTTATATTAAATAAATATTATTGGGGGATATCCCCCAATAATTAATTAGTAACTACTGGTAATTCAGCTCCGTTCCATCCAGCCATACCTCTACCTATTGAATAAGCATTATAACCATTGATTCTCAATAAGCTTTGAGTTTGGGCTGCTGTTTGACCTGAATAGCACATTACATAGATTGGTCTATTTTTAGGTAATTTATCAATGTTTTTGCCCATTTCTCTAAATGGTATGTTTTCTGAACCTTCTATATGGCCTTTCTCAAAATCGTCCTTGGCCCTAATATCTAGAATGTAAACTGCATCTGGATTGCTCTCTATTGTCTCATAAGCTTTTTCTGCACCTTCAATATTACTTTTTGCTTCATTGAAAAATGCTACAACTGCATCCCATAATATTTGTTCTTCTTCATCTAGATTAGGGGCTTTTGGTTCTGGCAATGGATTTGCTTCTGTTTCTAAAGTATCTTCAGATAGTTCTAAGGGCGCCCAACCAAAGTTCATACCACCTTGGAATGAGATAGCATTAAATCCTAATAGGTTAAGGGCTGAAACTGTTAAGCCTGTTGTTTGACCAGAATAGCAAACTAAAATGATTTGTTTGTTATTTGGTAACCTATCTAGATTTTTGCCCATTTCTCCTAATGGAATGTTAACTGCTCCTGGAAGATGGCCCTTTTCATAATCTTCTTTTGCTCTCATATCCACTACGAATATAGCATCTGGATTGTTTTCTATTAAGTCTAAGGCATCCTTTGCAGCTATCATATTATTGTTTGATGGAAGATTGTCGAAATATGCTATTGTGTGTTGCAATAAAACTGCCTCTGGATCTAGTTTTGCTTCCTCTTCAGATGATTGCTCAGCTGCTGATTCATCAATTTGAATTTGACTTTGATCTACAGTTGCTGGTTCCTCTTGCTTACCACATCCAACCAGTATGCTTGCCATCAATAATAAGGCCAAAAGCATACTTAAAAATTTTTTCATTTTCATAAATCTTCCCCCTTATTTGTTGATAGTTAATAAATTAACTCGTTTCTTTTTATCATTATAGCATACCTAGGTACGGTAATCAACACTAAATATTTCTAATTTTGTAATATTCACAAAAAAACCCCATTTATTATGGGGTCTTATAGATTTCCTATCTATCATATTTAATTAATGAATTTACATGGTAATTACTTAACTTTTCTCTTCCCTTTAAGGATTCTAATTCAATTAAGAATTCTATTGCAACAATTTCTCCTCCTAGGGACTCTATTAGTTTGGCAACAGAAAGTATAGTGCCTCCTGTAGCTAATAAATCATCT
>JAAYHU010000160.1 GCA_012735245.1 Tissierellia bacterium | reverse complement strand
AATTATAAAACTTTGGAAAGAAGGGAAATTATGTATAGTCCAACTTACGGAAAGGTGTCTTATGAGAGGATGATAGAAATTATAAAAGATTTCATATCAAAAGCACCTCAAAGCACCTATAATATTTCAGTTGGGACAGACAGTCAAAATTTCGATTATACTAAAACGGTAATGGTGGTAGCAATACACAGGATTGGTTATGGGGGAATTTTCTTCTATGACATAAAGAGGGTAAAGAAGATAAGCAATTTAAGCCAAAGGCTCTTCTATGAAACCAGTATCAGTTTGGATATGGCTATAAAACTATCTCAAACCTTAGAAAGGGAAAAAATAAATTTTGGGATCAGCATCCATGTGGATGCAGGAAAGAACGGAAAATCTTCGAAAATAATACCAGAAATAGCTGGCTGGATAAAGGCCTGCGGATTTACCTGTGAGACTAAGCCTAATTCCTATGCTGCATCCTCCATAGCCGATAGGTATTCAAAATAATCTATGGTAGGCATGGATATCCCATTCCTATAATCTATGGGCAGATTAGCCTATATGTTCTCAAGTAGTAGTCCTTACTAACAGAATGGATTAATGGAAAAGGGATGTATTGGATTATAACAAGACATCCCTTTTGCCATTTACCTTATCTAATAGAAATTTTACTTTAAAAATAAGCAAATTTTAAAGTAAACTAATTATTCTTTTATATAATAGTAAAATACCCATTCTCTTCTTCCATATTTAATTCTCCTAAAGCCCTGATATGCTCTAAATGGGCGTGGGCTTCTTGGCAGCAAACCATTTTTGCGAATTCGGAAAATCATTCCAGCCCTTACTCTTAATATCCCACTTCATTTGTCTTGTTATCTTCCTTACACTTGCTCTACCTGATTTCCTTAGAATGGATCTTGCCTCATCCAATTTTTTAGCATTATACTGGTAAAGTTCCTCTATTCTCTGGCCATGGTTTGGGATAAAAAACTATGGGCAGAAAACAAGTATTTAATCTCCATATTATAAACTCGGTCTAGGTTTTTGAAATAAGTTCCTAGGATATGGCCATATTGGAAGCCCTAATGGGAGTTGTTTTACCCAGAATATGGTCCAAAATAGTATTTGATGTTCTCTCTCATAAAGGCCTCCAATACCAGGGGTATGACCCATTATATATCAATGCCTAGGAAATGTTTTACTAATACACCAACTATAAATGACAATGCTGCTACAGAAAGGCTTATTGTAGACATTTCAATAAATCTCTTTTTAAATGGCAAATCCTTTGCCACAGAAATATAATAAGTAAATGCCAGTATTATTATCACAACAGTTATTAGCATGGTAATTAAGGCATGTATATATTTATGGCTTGGAAAGACAATATAGGGTAATACTAATAAGATCACAGCAAAAATATACATAACGCCAGTATAAAATGCGGATTTTTTTGCATCTGAATTACCTTCAGAACGAGCAGACAAATATTCAGATGATGCCATGGACAATGTTGCTGATATTCCAGTGATCAAGCCAGATAGAGCTACTAGCCTGTTGTTCTGCAGGGCAAAGCTTAATCCTGCCAAAGTCCCTGTTAACTCTACCAATGCATCATTTAAGCCTAAAACCATGGAGCCAACATATTGTAGACGGTCTTCATCAAGCATTTCTATAAGTGCTTTTTCATGCTTTTGCTCATCAAGATATACTTTATTAGCTTCAGGAACTTCATCCATTAGTAGTTCATATTTGTTTAGAGAAATAGCTTCCCCCTTTTCCATTATCTTAATAACAAATGTGTATCCTAATAATATACTTAATAAAGAATAAATAAAAACTTTGAATTTTTCAGGCTTAAGATCCTTATTAGTATATTTACTCCAAAGCTTACTATGCATTTTTTCTTCTCTTCCAATACGCTGCAGTATTTCTTTATCCGATTTCTTTTTTACTCTTTTCGATAAATTCATATATATGGCATGTTCTGTTATTTCATTTTGTTGAAGCTTGAGAATAGTTTTTCTGGTTTTTTCTGATATTTGAGTATTACTATTCATCATTGCACCCCCTGATTTTAATATTTAGTATTTGTCCTATTTATATTTAATTATGTACAGGCTTTATAGCCTTAGTACCTATTTTATGTCTTTATAATTGGTATGATTTTTTGCATAATGGTTTTACTCTTCTGGCTGGCAATATTTTTCGACAAAGCCATTGTATCATAGAAGGTTGGAGTTCTCAATTTTCATTTTTATAAAAGTCTTATTAAGGCTGTCTTTTTCTGTAGAAATTGATGTTTATGTTTTAATGTAATATTATTTATATAAGAAGGATAGAAAGGGGTTAAATATAATGAAATTTGGAATGAGAAAACCAAGCCTTAAAAAAAGAGTAAGTGCAAGAACCAGCCTCAAAAGGCAAATAGTCCATAGGGGCGGCCTCAAAATGCCCAGGGGATATGGATGGGTTAGGAATCCAAAGAAGTACGTTTACAATAAGGTGTACAATAGGACTACATTTGATGTGCTTAAGCTTTTGAAGAAGTTGTTTAAGTGAGTTTTAAGAAGGAAATAAGAAAAACTTGTAGAATAATAATGTAGGGATTATTTATGGATTTAGAATGGAAAATTTAAGCATAGGAAGGAGGTATATACTTAAATAATAGAATGAATTATGGTGAAAGTAAAAAAAGAATGTAAGATAAACTCTAGGTTGGTGATATGTATTTAAGGAGATAATGCATATTATACTTAAATACAACGACAATATTTATAATGTAGATACTATAAAAGAGCATAATGATGTTTTGAAAGCCAATGGTAAAGTTATATGTGGTGTAATCAAACCCAATGTTAATAGCCCAGGTATTGCTCAAAAAAGGATAAATAAGATAAGATCCCAAATTGAAGATGGTGTAAATGTATATGCATATTTAGAGGATTTATTTATACCTATGAAGATATTTGTAACTTTTATTTATGTTTAAAAACAAAACCATTCCTCATTTTAGCAGGTATTAGTGGAACGGGGAAATCAAAACTGGTTAAACTATTTAGCGAGGCTATAAATGCAAATAATGATAACAACAGGTATAGGATTATTAGTGTCAAGCCTGATTGGACTGATAGTACTGAATTGTTTGGATACAAAAATATAAGTGATTCTTTCATCCCAGGCCCATTGACATTAATTTTAGATGAAGCTTCACGACCAGAAAATGTTAACAAACCATATTTTATATGCTTAGACGAAATGAATTTAGCTAGGGTGGAACATTACCTTAGTGAATATCTAAGTATAATTGAATCTAGAGGATTCAAGGATAATGGAAGAATCGAAACAGACAAAATATTTCCTGAAGGTTACTTGCCCACCGGTCACAAATATTATAATCTAAGAATTCCTGAAAATCTTTATATTATAGGTACAGTAAATATGGATGATACTACCTTTGCCTTTAGTAGAAAGGTGCTAGATAGGGTAAATACTATTGAATTTTCTGAAGTTAGGTTAGAAGAATTAGATTTTACCGAAGAGAATATTGAACCTCTAGAGTTAGATAATTCAATATTAAAAACAAGATTTTTATCTTTGAAGGATGCACTGTCCTTTGATAGGGAATATGTAAGAAAAATAAACTCTAAGATCATTGAATTAAATAATATATTGTCTGTATCTAATCATCATTTTCCTACATCATGGCAAGATTATCTTAAGTCCTTAGATAAAGAATCTTACAGACAAGCCTTTGATATATTGAGAAAGATACTATTAGAAGAAGATATGGACTATGCCGACAAGGTATTAAAAGAAACTTTAAAACACAAGTCAATATCCCCAGAGGCTGTAGAGATAACATACAAGCGATTCAAAGAAGACCACACTCTCTT
>JAAYHU010000159.1 GCA_012735245.1 Tissierellia bacterium | reverse complement strand
TGGGAGCTGTTAACTGCAACCCTCAAAAATTCCTTAACTAACTTTTTATACTCGATTAAATCTTCTATAAATAATTTATCAGCTAGTTTGTTAGATAGATTTTCTATTTTATCATATAAGGCCCTTAGTTGGGTCCTAATATGCTCTTGCTCCAGCTCATTTAATTTTATCTTAAAGGTGTCCTTAATTGCCTTCCTATCTACAGCCCTAGATATTTCTACAGCAGTTATATTTTCAGTACCTATCCTATTAATCCTGGTCATATTACCCCTCCATCCTTTCATTATATTATATCGGCAGCAAAATGGAAATACATAATAGGACTTAAGGGAATAGACCATAATGTCGATAATCTATAGTGAATACTCGATTTAAGAAAGGGAAAAGCCATGGAAACTTTAAAGATAAGCAGCAAGGAAAATATAATAAACAGCTATGGCCTAAGACCCACCCTTCCCTATGATATAGAGGGAGTCTTAGTTGAGAAAAATGGGAAGGACATAGTTGTAGAAAAAACCATAGAAAATAAACAGATTCAATATTCCCTAAGGTTAAAGGAAGAAATAATAGAAAATATAGGTGAAATAGTAGAAATACCTAAGGAAAATATAGTATCTGTAAAGGCGGAGGAAAAGAAAGTAGAGGAAAGTGAGTCCAAGCCAGAGGACCGCAACAATGTCCGTAGGGCAGAAGATATAATCAGGGAATTAGGCCTTGAGTTTACAGAGGAAAATATTAGGCTAATTGAGTTTTTGCTTAGAAATGGCCTGCCTATAACTAAAGACAGGGTAAATTCCTATATAAAATCTAGAGAATACCTAGAAAAGATAATTGATAACCTAGACCCTAACTCCTTTGTTAAACTCATGGAAAGAGGCATAGATATAGATGAAGAAAATCTACAAAAAATAGCAGAAGCCCTTGAAGAAATAAATAATGAAAAAAGCTTTTCCTTGAGGCGGCTTTTAAGATTGGAAAGAGACCTTAGTTACAAAGAAGCGGAGGAAATAGCAAAGAAAATCTATGGGCAAAAAATGGGCAAGGATGTATACGACACCATAATAGCCCTTCACAAGGCCAAGCTTCCCATTAGCAAGGAAAATATAAATAAAACTATAGAAATAATGTCTAAAGTCCATAACTTGAAAGATTTAAAGGATGAAGCCTATATAAAGATAATACAGGAAGAGAAGGTATTCAGCATAGACAACCTGTATAAGGTAAACAACTCCTATAGCAGCAAAGGCATAGACATTAATTTTAATGCCAAGAACTTCGAAACCTTTACCATATTACAGGATACCAGCATAGATAGCCTAAGGGAAATGTTAATGGAACTTAGTATAGAAGTGAATACTGAAAATATCAATATATTAAGGGCATTTATAGTAAATGATATGGTAATGGATAGGGCCAATTATGAAAAGATAATATCCATGAAGAACACAGTAAAGGAGTTAATAAGCCTGCTAGATGAAGAAGAAATAGCAAGCTTAAGCAAAAAAGGAGTAAACACCCTAGAAGAAGATATTTACAGATTGGTGGAGGAAATAAAAAAGGAAGATAATTTGGAGGAAGTAGCTCTTTCTAATCATAGGAAAATAGAGGAAATAAGGAAAGATTTAAGCATCTTAGGGAAAATCAGGGACGAAGATCTTCTATTACTAATAAAAAATAATGAAGATTTTACCATAAAATCTATTAAGGAAATAATAAGTACTAAGATGTATAAGGCCTCAAATTTAGAGGAAAAGACCCT
>JAAYHU010000158.1 GCA_012735245.1 Tissierellia bacterium | reverse complement strand
ATAATGTAATAGATTCTTTTAAATCTAAGAAAATTGAGAAGCCTTTAGACATAAAAATTGAGGAAATAAGAGATTTAATGAGAAAATTTAACAAAAACTCAGAATTGTTTCTAAATACTGGTGGAGTCCACAGTTGTGCCCTGTGTAGTAGGTCTGATATACTAATATTTGAGGAAGATATTGGAAGACACAATGCCCTAGACAAAATTCTAGGACGGGCCTTTATAGAAGGGATAGACTTATCAGACAAGCTAGTTTTAACATCTGGGAGAATTTCCTATGAGATTTTAATAAAAATAGCTAAAAGAGCTATTCCACTGATAGTGTCTAGGTCTGCTCCCACCAGTCTTGCTGTAGAGTTGGCAAGGGAATTAAACATTGCTGTAGTAGGATTTACAAGAGGAGAAAAAATGAATATCTATTCAAGTTTTCCGAGCTTACACTTCTAAAGCCATAGGCTATGGGGCCATGAAGTTTAAGCCAATGGGTAGAGGAAGAAATTCCTTTGCCTCCCGTGTTTGGAAAGGAAGATTTTTACACAGCCTTCCTTTGGGCTGTTTTTTAATAAAATTAAAGGGAGAGTGGTAATGATGAAAAAAATTAGTATTTTATTACTTATTTTCTTGTTAATCTTTACTACAGCATGTACAAAGAATGTTGAAACACCAACTAATACAGGTCAGGTAGAAGAAACTCAAGATGAAACAAGTCAAGAACAAGTAGAAGCAAAAGGGTCCATTATCTTGTCAACAACAACATCTACTCAGGACTCAGGTCTATTAGACTTTTTACTTCCAATTTTCACAGAAGAAACTGGCATAGAAGTAAAGACTATTGCAGTAGGAACTGGTAAGGCCTTACAAATGGGTAGAGATGGGGAAGCAGATGTATTACTAGTTCACTCAAAGGCAGATGAAATAAAATTTGTAGAAGAAGGATATGGTACTGAAAGACGAGATGTAATGTATAATGATTACATCTTAGTAGGTCCAAAGGACGATCCATTGAACTTAAAAACAGATTATCCAAACAACATATTAGAAGGATTAAAGAGAATTGCAGAAAAGGAAGCTGTCTTTGTATCTAGAGGAGACGACTCAGGCACCCATAAAAAGGAATTGAGTATTTGGAAAACAGCTAATATAGAGCCTTCAGGGGCCTGGTACTTAGAAGCAGGAGCTGGAATGGGAGATGTACTTAAGATAACCAGCGAAAAGCAAGGTTATACAATTTCAGATAGGGGAACCTACTTAAGTATGAGAGATGTTCTAGATTTAGAGATTATCATTGAAGGTGACGAAAACCTATTTAACCAATATGGTGTAATTCCAGTTAATCCAGAGAAAAATCCTCATGTTAATATAGACGCAGCTATAGAGTTTATGAACTGGATAACTTCAGATAGAGTGCAAGACTTAATAAAGGAATTTGGTGTTGAAGAATATGGACAACCCCTATTCATACCAAATGCTAAATAATATTATATAAAAAGGTCAGTAGTGAATAGCTTAATTAGGCTATTCACTACTTAATATTATTCACTATTTTTGAGGAGTGAACTTATGAATTATATATTAGAAGGTTTCAAAGAGGCCATAAGACTGTTAATATCCTTAGACAAAGAAGTATTAAGCATAGTTTCTTTGTCTATTATAGTATCCACGTCAGCTACCATATTTGCATCCATAATATCCATCCCTTTAGCAGTATACTTTGGAATTAAAAAGTTCAAAGCCAAAAGACTTTTTAGCAGGATTACATATACCTTTATGAGTATACCATCAGTTATAGTGGGATTAGTAGTTGCCATAATTTTATCTAGAAAGGGGCCTTTTGGACATTTAAATCTTCTTTATACTAAAAATGCAATGATAATTGCCCAAACCCTGTTGGTAATCCCTTTAGTTTTTGGCCTTACCTATGGTCTTACAAAAAGCAGGGGAGATGTAATTGAAAGAATAGCCTTCACCCTAGGGGCCAATAAGTGGGACACCATAGTTTTAATCATAAGGGAATTAAAAGTAGATATATTAGTGAATATTGCAACTGCTTTTTCTAGAGCCATATCAGAAGTTGGGGCAGTAATGATTGTGGGAGGAAACATTAAAGGCTATACAAGGGTCATGACTACTACCATATCCATGATGAATTCTATGGGGGATTATCCCATGGCCATAGCCTTAGGTATCATTTTGCTTTTAATATCCTTCATCATACATAGTCTAATATATAGCTACAATAGGGAGGATTAGAAATGAGGATACATATAACTAAATTAAAGAAGTATTATGGGGAAAGGCAAGTACTGGATATAGATGACTTAATATTTGAGGAGCATAAGATTACAGCAATTACTGGGCCCAATGGCTGTGGAAAAACTACCCTTTTAAACATAATAGCAGGCTTAGATAAGGACTATAAGGGAGAAATAAGATACAATGGATTTTATCTTAATAAAGATATTACTGATAAAATGACTTTGGTTTTTCAAAAGCCCTATTTATTTAAAAGGTCTGTCTATGAAAATATTGAGTATCCTTTAAAAATCAGGGGGCTAAGCAAGGATATTAGAAATAAGAAAATATTAGATATAGTTAAAAAGTTGGAAATAGAGGATTTGTTAGAAAAGAGAGCCCATCTCCTATCAGGAGGAGAATCCCAAAAAGTTGCCTTGGCTAGAGCTTTGGTGTTTGAACCAGATCTTCTCCTTTTAGATGAGCCAACGTCCAATATAGACCCAGATGCTGTTGCAATATTAGAAAGGGAAATAATCAGGTTCAATGAGGAATCAAAGGGAACTGTAATCATCGTAACCCATAATTTAGAGCAAAGTAAAAGGTTAGGCCACAGGATAGTAGAAATGTAGTTTTGCTTAGATTCAATTTCCACCTATCAATTGTCTAATAATTCTGATATAATTATAGTAAAAGTTGTGTTGGGGTGGTAAATTGAATGGAAAGGTATGCAAGGAATTTTAATTCCATTTCAAGAGAAGAACAGGAAAAAATCATGAATCTAAAGGTTGCCATAGTAGGTCTAGGAGGTTTGGGAGGGTATGTTTTAGAAAACCTAGTAAGATTAGGTGTAAAATCCTTTAACTTAATTGACAGGGATGTATTTGAAGAATCAAACTTAAATAGGCAAATATTATCTACTGAAAAAACCCTAGGTTTAAAAAAAGCTGAAGAAGCCTATAGGAGGGCAAAGGAAATAGATAGTAGTGTACAAGCTAAGGTCTTTAGTGCCGAATTAGATGATAATAGAGAAGACATGTTAGAAGGAGTAGACATAGTTGTAGACTGCTTAGATTCTATAGCTGGAAGATTAAAACTAGAAACTCTATGCCACAAGCTTAACCTAACCTTAGTCCATGGAGCAATAAGGGGATATTATGGACAAGTGACTGTTTCCAGTCCCCAAAATAGATGTTTAAGGATGATATATAAGGACCTAAGGAAGGATAATGAGTCTCTAGGCAACCTACCTATGACTTGTATGGTAACTGCATCTTTTCAGGTAAATTTACTGCTTAAAGCAATACTTTATAATGAAATAGTTAGGGATTTAATTTTAATAGATGTGAAGAATATGGAAATTGAAAGGTTAAAGATTCAATAATAAGATGGGGGTATAAAATGGATTTAACACATTTCAATGAAGAGGGCAGGGCCCATATGGTGGAAGTTAGCCAAAAAGAAGATACTAAAAGAACTGCCATAGCCAGAGGCAGAATTAAGATGAAAAGTGAAACAATAAATAGAATTAAAGCTGGACTTATTGAAAAGGGAGATGTATTATCGGTGGCTCAAGTAGGAGCTATAATGGCTGCCAAAAAGACCAGCGATTTAATTCCCATGTGCCACAACATATTCATAACTGGAGCAGATATTAGATTTAATATTTTGGAGGATTCAGTAGAAGTAGAAGCTGAAGTTAAAACAGTAGGTAAAACTGGTGTGGAAATGGAAGCCTTGACTGCTGTATCTTTGGCATGTTTGACCATATATGATATGTGCAAGGCAATAGACAAGGATATGGTAATTGATAATATAAGATTAATTAAAAAAACAGGTGGAAAGTCAGGTGAATATATGAGAAAGGAAGGAAAAGTAATATCCATAAATAGATCCGATAAAAAGGGAGTTATCAAGGAGCCCATAGGTTCAGGCCTATTTATAGAGGATTATGGTTTGGAAAATGATGCCCATTCAGGTAATTGGCATAGACAGGTTAGCCTATTAGCTTTGGAAAGCTTTGAGAAAATGAAAAACCAAGGAGTTGAAGGCTTGACACCTGGGGTATTTGCAGAAAATATTACTACTGAAGGTATTGTTCTACATGAATTACCAGTGGGAACTAGACTCAAGATAGGAGAAACAATTCAAGAAGTAACTCAAATTGGTAAGGCCTGTCATACAGGTTGTGTCATATCTCAAAAAGTAGGAAAATGTGTAATGCCATTAGAAGGTATTTTTACAAGGGTAATTAAAGGTGGAATTATCAAAGAGGGAGATAGTATAGAGGTGATTTAATGTTCAATGGGGATTACATAAACATGCTAATAGAAAATATTCCCCTAGGCATAGCCATATCCGACGGAGATGGCTTTATTAAAAATGTTAATTTAAGGTTATTGGAGATGTTTGGATATAAGGATGAAGAAGTTAAGGATAAGCATATTTCAACCCTATATGAAGGATTTAACATGGTTAAAGAGGCACTAATGGCTAATAGGAATATCCTTCGAGAAGAAGTATACATACATGCTAGAAAAAACAAATTGAGATATTGTTTATCAGCTTTCTCTATTCCCTTAGCAGAGGAAGAATCCTTTGATATAATCCATATCTTTGAAGATATTAAAAAGGAAAGAAAGTTAGCCAATGATATAATGAGTAATAGAGCAGTATATAGCTTTGATAAAATAGTCTCTAGGAACAAAGAAATGCTTAAAATAATTGAATTTGCTAAAAAGGTGGCTGACTCAAAGTCTACTATCCTAATAATGGGGGAATCAGGAACAGGTAAGGAAGTCTTTGCCCAATCTATTCATAATTATAGCAATAGAAAAGATAAGCCCTTCATTGCAATTAACTCTGCTGCCATTCCTAAGAGCTTAATAGAGTCTGAGCTTTTTGGCTATGAAGAAGGAGCTTTTACTGGGGCTAAAAAGTCAGGACAAATAGGAAAGTTTGAACTGGCCAATGGTGGAACCATTTTTTTAGACGAGATTGGAGAAATGCCCTTAGAATTACAAACTAGGCTCCTTAGGGTAATTGAAGAAGGAATAGTCACTAGAATTGGAGGTACAGATAATATACTAGTTGATGTTAGAATTATTGCAGCAAGTAACAAAAACCTACGAGAAGAAGTAGCTAAGGGAAGGTTTAGGGAAGATTTGTTTTATAGATTAAATGTTTTACCTATGACCATTATACCTTTAAGGAAAAGGCCAGAAGATATTCCTTTATTAGTAGATTACTTTTCAAAAAAGATATCCAAGCGTTTAAATAAGAGGGAAGTTAAGTTTAGCAAGGAAGAAATGGATATACTTATGAATTATTCTTGGCCAGGTAATGTAAGGGAATTGGAAAACTTTATAGAGTTAACCATAAACCTAGAATACGTACCTATTGACTTCTTTAATCATGAAATAGATGAGAATAATGAAAAGATACCAGCAGAATCTTGGCTTAATGAGGATTTATCTATGGAAAGCATGGAAAAGTATCACATAACTAATGTGTTAAAGATATATAAAGGCAACATTACTAAAGCTGCTGAAGCCTTAGGAATAGGAAGAAATACTCTCTACAGAAAAATACAGAAATACAAGATCAACAGTATCGAAATGGAACAAAGTTTAATTATGGAACAGTAGAACTGTATCAATTTAATACAGTATCATGTAATTAAAACCTTGGAATGCTTACAAATCCAAGGTTTTTTATTTTGGCATTAACCTTGCATTATAATGGTACAAGACTAAATATAAAGGGGGATGTTTATGTACGGCTACATGGGCAAAATCTTAAGGGTAAACTTAACAAATAGGACTATTACTAAGGAAGATTTAGATTTTGAGCTAGCGAAAAAATACTTAGGGGCAAGGGGTTTGGGCGTAAAAATCATGATGGATGAAGTACCAGCTAATGTGGATCCCTTTAGTCCAGAAAACAAGCTAATTATAGCTACTGGAGGTTTAACAGGAGCACCTGTACCTACATCAGGAAGGTATATGGCCATAACTAAGTCACCATTGACAGGTACTATAGCTATAGCAAACTCTGGTGGCCATTGGGGACCACAATTTAAAGCTACAGGCCATGATTTAATCATATTTGAAGGTAAGGCTGATAAGCCAGTGTACTTATATATAAATGACGATGAGGTAGAAATTAGAGACGCAGAGCATATATGGGGTAAAACTGTATCTGAGACAACTAAGATATTACAAGAGGAGTTTGAAGGCTGCAAAGTCCTAAGCATAGGTCCAGCAGGAGAAAGATTATCCTTAATAGCTGCAATTATGAATGATGTAGATAGGGCTGCTGGCCGTGGTGGAGTAGGAGCAGTAATGGGATCTAAAAACCTAAAGGCCATTGCAGTTAAGGGAACTAAAAAAGTTTCATTATTCGATGAAGAGAGAACTAAGGAAGTATCCCAAGCAAAGGTTAAGATTTTAAGAGAAGACCCAGTGGCCAGTGGTGGCTTGCCATCCTATGGTAGTGCAGTATTAGTAAATATAATAAATGAAACTGGAATCTTCCCTGTTAAGAACTTCCAAGAATCCTATACAGATGAAGCTGATAAGATTTCAGGGGAAACTTTAGCAGCTACACGTTTAGTTAAGAATTCAGCTTGCTATAGGTGTCCTATAGCCTGTGGTAGGGTTGTAAAATTACCTGATGGTTCTGTAGTTGGAGGACCTGAATACGAAACAATTTGGGCCTTTGGTGCAGACTGTGCAGTATTTGATTTAGATGCTATAAATGAAGCTAATAATCTATGTAACGAGTATGGTCTAGATACCATATCTACTGGAACTACCATAGCTACAGCCATGGAGCTATATGAAAAGGGATATATTAAAGACGAAGATATTGAAGCAGATGGCATAAGTTTAAAATGGGGAGATCCAAAAGCAATAGTTGGTTGGACTAGGAAGATGGGATTAAGAGAAGGATTTGGAAATAAGCTTGCAGATGGTGCTTATAGATTGGCTGAATCCTATGGGGCACCAGAACTTTCCATGACTGTAAAGAAACAAGAATTACCTGCTTATGACCCAAGGGGAGTTCAAGGTCATGGTTTAACCTATGCAGTCAACAATAGAGGTGGATGTCATATTAAGGGATACATGATCAGCCCTGAAATCTTAGGCTATCCAGAAAAACTAGATAGGTCATCTGTAGAAGGTAAGGCTGCTTATACAAAGATATTCTTAGACCTAACTGCTGTTATAGACTCCATAGGTCTATGCGTATTCTCAACCTTTGGATTAGGCTTATCAGATTATGTAGATATGTACAATGCAGTAGTAGGAGATATCTATACAGATGAAACATTACTTGAAGCAGGGGAAAGAATATGGAATCTAGAAAAACTATTTAATATAAGAGAAGGTATTGATAGTAAAGAAGATAAACTTCCAAAGAGATTGTTGGAAGTTCCAATACAAAATGGACCATCTAAAGGTGAAATTCATAGACTAGATATACTTCTACCAGAATACTATGCAGTTAGAGGTTGGGATGAAGATGGAATACCTACAGAGGAAACCTTAAAGAAATTGGGATTGGAAGAATATTTGGGGTATATAAATAAAGAGATGGCATAGATATATATAGGCTCCTTAGGGAGCCTATAAATTTACACTGGAGGTGATAGCTTGATTTCAGTGGAGGTAAGGCTCTTTGCCACCTTTAGGGAAGGAAGACAAAATAAGTATTTTTTAGAACTAGATGATGGAACTACAGTTTTAGATGTGTTAAATTTGTTGAATATAAATCCAGAAGAAGCAAGTATTATTTTGATAAATGGAAAGAATGTAGATGTCACCAAAGTACTATCAAATGGAGATGTATTATCCCTGTTTCCACCAGTAGGAGGAGGTTAAAAAGAGACTCACAATTTTCACCTAGAAGTGAAAATTGTGAGTTGCTTTTATAGAAGATTTTCCAATTTTAAGACAATTCCTATTTTAGAAAGATGAATTATTAGATATAATAGAATAACAGGTAGTATTTTTTAGGTTACAGATAAAAGTAAATCTTTGGAGGTAAAGTTAATGAAAAAAATTATTCTTTTGCTTTTAATAGTAAGCTTAATTGTTACAGTATCCTGTAAGTCAGAAGATAGAAATACACAAATTCCAGAAGAATATATCACTGAAGAATATAAGCTAGAATTTGAAGAAGGTGAACTTTCTGGAACATTAACTTTACCTAAGGGAGAAGGCCCTTTTACCCTTGTAATCATAATACAAGGTTCTGGTCCTACTGATAGGGATGGCAATAATAAAATTGCAGGTAAAAACAACAGTTTGAAAATGATAAGTGAAGCCTTAGCTAAGGAAAATATAGCTAGCTTAAGGTTTGATAAAAGGGGCATAGGGGCCAGTGCTAGTTTAGTTTTAAAAGAAGAAGACTTAGTTTTTGAAGACTACATAAATGATGTGGTATTATGGGTTGAAAAGGTTAAAAGTGACAATAGATTTGATAAAGTAGTAGTTCTTGGCCATAGTGAAGGAGCCTTGATAGGTGCAGCTGCCTGTTTACAGGCAGAAGTAGATGCTTATATATCAGTTGCAGGGGCAGGAGAGAATGCTTATGATTTACTTTCCAGACAGCTAAAGGCTCAATCAGAAGAACTATATGAAATCTGCCTGCCTATTATGGAGGAATTGAAGAAGGGAAATCTAGTCCCTGATGTTATGGAAGGCTTATATTCACTGTTTAGGCCATCTGTACAACCATATTTAATTTCATGGTTTAAATATGATCCTAGGGAAATTATATCTAAAATTGAACTACCAATACTCATAATACAAGGGGACAATGATTTGCAAATAAGCATAGAGGACGCAGAAGCTTTACATGAAGCCAATCCAAATAGTGAATTGGTCATCATAAAAGGAATGAATCATATATTAAAGGATGCCCCTTTAGACCAACAGGCAAATATTGCAACTTATAGTGATCCAAATTTAGAATTAAATGCTGAATTTAAGGAGAAACTAATAAACTTCATTAAGGGCATATAGCTAATATAGATAAAGAAAGGCGGTAGTAAGATGGATTTCTTCAAGGTGGTATCAGTAGGGGAAGGGAAAGATATGATTTGGGAAAACTTTAAGGACTATGAGTTTGAAACTGAAGAGGTCAATATTCTAGCATCCATAAACCGGGTGCTAGCTGAAGATATTATATCAGATATAGATGTTCCAGACTTTAACCGTTCCACTGTAGATGGTTATGCTATTAAATCCTCTGATAGTTATGGGGCTACAGACAGCATTCCAACCATATTGAACATCGTTGGAGAAATAAAGATGGGAGAGGAAGCAAAACTTACTATAAGGTCTGGACAAGCTGCATATATTCCTACTGGTGGAATGCTACCAGAGGGAGCAGATGGAGTAATTATGATTGAGAACTCAGAAAAAATGGATGAAAACACCTTATTAATATATAAGCCCATCGTTCAAGGAGAAAATATCATATTTAAAGGTGATGATATAAAAAAGGGTTCATTGGCTTTAAAAAAGGGAAGGAAAATAACACCTGAGCTTATGGGGGTTATGGCAGCCTTAGGTATTAGTAAGATAAAGGTTTTTAAAAAGCCAAGATTCTATATAATATCCACTGGTGACGAAATAATAGATATGGATCAAGAGCTAACAATAGGGAAAATAAGAGATATCAATAGTTATGCCTTATATGGTCTTATTATAAATTTAGGTGGAGAAGTAGTAGGCAAAGCAATTATAAAAGATGATTATAACTTGCTAAGAAATGAAGTGGATAAGGCTTTAGACCTGTCAGACATAGTCATAATTTCAGGAGGTAGTTCTGTAGGGGCCAGAGACTATACCCATAAGGTGATAGATTCCTTTAATGGAAGGGGAGTTTTTGTCCATGGAGTATCTATTAAGCCTGGAAAGCCCACCCTTATAGGTGAAGGGAAGGGTAAGTTAATCTTTGGCTTACCAGGGCATCCTGTATCTTCAATTATAGTATTTAAGACCTTTATAGAAAATTATATATACAAGAAACTCAATATGGATTATATAATGCCTAGAGTTAATGCAGTTATGGACTTTAATTTCCCATCATCTCCAGGGAAGGTGACATATCAGATGGTCAAGTTAAATGAAATTGATGGACAATACCATGCTGAGCCAAGCTTTGGAAAGTCAGGCATGATAAGCCTATTATCTCAATCTCAAGGATATATAATCATTGAGGCCCATGAAGAAGGAGTATATAAAGGAGAAACAAGAGAAGTATTTCTTTTATAGTTAATAGTGAATTGAGAGCGGTTATTCACTAATTATTTGGAGGATGATTTTATGGAAAGAAATACATATATCGATAATATAGATGTGGAGTTGGCTAAAGAGCAATATTTCAGCAAATTAAATATACAGCCTCAATTTGAAGGAATAAACGTAATAGACTCCTTAGACAGGATAACATATGAGGCAGTAATGGCAAAAATTTCATCACCAAACTATAATGCTGCTGCCATGGATGGCATTTGTGTAAAGTCATCTAATACAATAGGGGCTACAGAAACTAATCCTAAGATATTGGAACTCCATAAGGATTTTATATATGTAAATACGGGAAATCCAGTAAAAGAACCTTATGATGCGGTAATCATGATAGAAGATGTCATCATATTAGATGATGAAAGGGTTCAAATATTAAAGGCTGCCCATCCTTGGCAACATGTAAGGCAAATTGGTGAGGATATAGTAGCTACTGAGATGATAATTCCATCTCGACAAAAAATAAGACCTATAGATATTGGAGCCTTAATATCTGGAGGTATAGAAAGTCTAAAGGTTTTTAAAAGACCAAAAATAGGAATACTGCCCACAGGAACAGAAATAGTGGAAGACTTTAAAGATTTAGAGGAAGGTAAAATCATAGACTCAAACTCCAGAGTATTTGAAGCAGCCATTAGAAAAAATGGGGCTGTTCCAAAGAGGTATTCACCCCATAAGGATGATTATGACTTATTAAAAAATGCCATATTAAAGGCTGTGGAAGAAAATGACATGCTATTAATCATTGCTGGCTCTTCTGCTGGAACTGCAGATTATACAGTAAAGCTAATTAGGGAATTGGGAGAAGTAGTTATCCATGGTGTAGCCATGAAGCCAGGGAAGCCTACTATCTTAGGTATTATAAATAACAAGCCAGTTATAGGTATTCCAGGTTATCCAGTGTCCGCATATTTAGTTTTTGAGACCTTTGTAGTTCCTTTAATAAATAGATACTTAGGTTTAGGAGAAGTTGAACTGGAAAAGGTAGAAGCAGTTATATCTAAGAGGATTGTATCATCACTGAAAAGTAAGGAATTTGTTAGGGTAAATCTTGGATACGTTAATGATAAATTAGTAGCTACCCCCTTATCCAGTGGTGCAGGAGTTACCATGAGCCTAGTTAAGGCAGATGGTATAGGCATAATTCCAAGAAACTTAGAAGGGGTTGAAGCAGGAGATAGTATAGAAGTAGAGCTATTAAAACCCCTATCAAGTATTAAAAATACCCTAGTATCCATAGGAAGTCATGACTTAATTATGGATATACTAGGAGACATGGTAAAATTAAGCTCAGGCCATGTAGGTAGTATGGGCGGTATTTTAGCCATGAAGAGGGGAGAATGCCATTTAGCACCAATTCACCTTCTAGATGAGGAAACTGGAGAATATAATATTAACTATGTGAAAAAGTATTTTCCAAATACAAAAATGGCCTTGATTAAGGGAGTAAAGAGAAAACAAGGCTTTATCGTACAAAAAGGGAATCCTAAGAATATTAAGGATTTTAAGGATTTGGTAAGGGAAGATGTGAGCTATGTAAATAGGCAAAGAGGTGCAGGAACTAGGATTTTATTAGATTACCACTTAAAACTTGATAATCTAAATCCTGAAGATATAAAGGGCTATAGTAGGGAAATGACAACTCACATGGCAGTTGCAACAGCTGTAAAAACAGGGACAGCTACTACTGGTTTAGGCATATACTCTGCAGCAAAGGCTTTGGACTTAGACTTTATAGATATTACTTATGAGGATTATGACTTTTTAGTTGACTATAGGATGTTGGAAAACCCAATGATACAGGAATTTATAAAGGTCTTAAAATCCCAAGAGTTCCAAGAAAGAGTTAGGTCATTGGGAGGATATGAATTTGCAAATACAGGAGATATAGTGGTAATCTAAGGAAAAGGTGATAATATGATAGATTCCTTCGGAAGAAGAATTAACTATTTAAGAATTTCATTAACAGACAGGTGCAATTTAAGATGCAGATATTGTATGCCAGAAAATGGTATAGAAAAATTCAACCATGAAGATATGCTAAGCTTAGAGGAACTCTATGCTGTAATTAAGATTTTTGTAGAATTAGGTATAGATAAGATTAGGTTTACAGGAGGAGAACCTCTAGTAAGAAAGGGAATAGTTAAGCTTATCTCTCAAGTATCCAAGCTAAAGGGTCTAAAGGATATAACCATGACAACCAATGGCATATTACTAAAAAACTATGCTAAGGATCTAAAAGAAGCAGGATTAAATAGAGTAAATATTAGCTTAGATACCCTAAATGAAGAAAAGTATAGAACTATTACTAGAGGTGGAAATATAAGGGATGTTTTAGAAGGAATAGAAGCAGCCAAAAAGGTTGGCTTAACTCCTATCAAGATAAACACTGTCCTTATAGGTGGCTTTAATGATGATGAAATAGAGGACCTAGTTAACTTAACTGTAGAAGAAGAGATAGATGTAAGATTTATAGAGTTGATGCCTGTAGGAGAGGCTGCCAGCTGGGCAGAGGATAATTTTATCTCAAATAATATAGTATTAGATAAGGTAAAGGATTTAAATCCTGTAGCTAGGGAGGACCTTTCTTCACCAGCAATATATTTCCAATTGCCAAATGCAAAGGGAAAAGTAGGTCTCATAAACCCCATATCTTGTAAGTTCTGTAGTAATTGCAACAGACTAAGGCTAACATCTAAGGGACATTTAAAGCTTTGCCTACATTCCAATAGGGAAGTAGACCTAAAAGAAGCCCTAAGAAATGGACAAGATATAAGGGAGCTAATTCTTAAGTCTGTAGCTGAAAAGGAAGAGTCCCATAATTTAGAGAAGAGACAATATATAAAAAGGAATATGTATCAAATAGGTGGTTAGATTAATGTATGTAAAATCCCTTTATATCAAAGAAGAAAAGCATGGCAAAGTAAAAGATATTTCTAAAGGTTTTTTTCAAAGAGATAAGGGGCTAGTGGGAGACATAAATGCTCAGGGGGGATTAAAGCAAGTATCCATTATAAGCTCCGAAGGAAGAGAAAAAGTTAAAAATAAAAATGGCCTATGTACAAAGAAATTCTATGCCAACATAGAAGTTCACGGTTTAAACATAGATAAACTATACAAAGGTCAGAAGTTAAAGATAGGTAATACAGTTCAAGAGATTACTGTAATAGGGAAGGAATGTTTTCCAGACTGTGATTTACTAGAAGAGGAAAGCTTATGTCCTTTGCCTACAAGTGTTATATTTACAAAGGTAATAGAAGAAGGTACTGTAGAAATAGGTAATCCAGTAGATGTAGAATGAGTGTCAAATATTGACTTAATATATACAGAAAGCTAGTTCATAATTGATGGAAATATAGCCAAGAATTTCACAATATTCATTGGGGTATATAAAAGTATATATCCCAATTTTTTCATGCAATTTTATTTGAAATCAAGAAAAAATCAAGAAAGAGATCCAATTTTGTTAACCCAATAGAAGCTTTTTTTATATAGAATAAGAAACTTTTATAGCCACTAGGCCTCATTATTTGTTATTTTATAAACATAGATAATTATATAATTTAATGAGCAGTACTTAATTAAAATTAGGAGGTATAGATATGGGCAAAATAGGTGTAATGGAGTTAATTTTAATCTTTGGGATAGCATTGGTAATCTTTGGACCAGGAAAGCTTCCTGAAATAGGCAAGGCTATGGGAAAGGCTATTAGTGAGTTTAAGAGGTATTCTTTTTCAAATCCTGATGGAGAAGATAAAGATTCTAAGAAAAGTAAAACTGATATGGAAGTAAAAGCAAATGACAATGAAAGGGAACTAGGTCAGGAAGAGGCTTAAGCATATTAGTGTTCATTAAATGATTTTGGAGGTAGCTATGGAGGATAGACAGCTTACCCTAGTGGAACATTTATCTGAATTAAGAAAGAGAATAATAGTAATTTTCCTGGCTATAATTGCTGGCTCCATCATAAGTTACAGCTTTATTGGCAAAATAGTAGATATCTTAGTTAGGCCTGCAAATAAGTTGGAATTTATTTATTTAAGTCCTCCTGAGTTGTTTTTAGCCTATATAAAAATATCTGTAATTTCAGGTCTAATCATTTCTTCACCTATTAGCTTGATGCAGATCTGGCTTTTTATAAAACCAGGACTTAATCAAAGTGAAAGGAAATATTTGAGATTTGCCTTAAGTATGGGAATAGTATTTTTCCTAGTTGGAGTTATATTTGCCTATTTTACTATGGTTCCAATTACCATAGCTTTCTTTACTCAAGTATCAAGGGATAATATCGCTCCTTTATTTTCTTTTGATAGTTACTTGACCTTTATATCCACCCTCTTATTATCCTCAGGTTTAATATTTGAACTTCCCATGCTAATCATATTGTTAACTCAGCTAAGGCTTGTTAGGGCAACTAGATTGATAAAATATAGGAAATATGTAGTTCTTATAATCTTTATCATAGCTGCCATAATAACTCCTCCTGATGTCATTTCCCAAATCCTCCTAGGTTTACCTATGGTTTTCTTATATGAGCTAAGCATTTGGATTTCCAAAATGATTGAAAAAAGAAGGGAAGAATATGATTAGGATGTAAAAAAGGATAGATGTGAATCTATCCTTTTTCTATAAAGATTTTACTTTTTCAAGCCTTCAACTACATCTTCCATCTGTAAAGGCCTAGAAGCTTTAACTAAAACTAAGGCATTTGGCTTAATCAGTTCCTTAGCCTTTTTAACTAATTCTCCTTTATCATTAAAGTGGAAAACCCTTTCTT
>JAAYHU010000157.1 GCA_012735245.1 Tissierellia bacterium | reverse complement strand
TCCTGAGATTCAAAGGACGGATATAACTCCTTTAAACTCCAACGCATAATACCCCACCTTTTCAAATTTTTAGATAATTCTATTATAGCATAGAAAATAAATTTCCAAAGAATTATTTTGAGTCTCTAAATTATTTTTTCTCCTCCATTAGACTATCTAAGATTTCAGCAGCCTTTAATATTACATGGAAACATCCTATATCCTCCCGCCTGTAAGTCCTCTTAAGATAAGAACATTGGATACTATTCATTTCTTCTAAGAATTTTCTAAATAACTGCTGGTTAATCAGCTTTATTTTGTCGCTTTCATGGGCTATATTTTCTACATATTTATTAGATAAAACCATTACAGAAGCTGTAAGGGCACCACATACAGATTCTATCCCCATGCCTCCACCAAATCCTGCAGCAAGCTTCATAGCCTCTTTATTTAAGCCAAGCTTATAGACTTTGTTGGCCCCATAGAGAATTTTCTCTGCACAATTATAGTCTTCTACATTACCAAAACCGCCTTCGATTAATTCCTTCAGCATAGTAAACCTCCTAAAAAAATGTTATAAACTAGTATAACATAGGGAAACCTAATTTAAAATAGCTGGAAAAGATGTAAATATTTTCCTTGCAATTGGCAAACATTATGTATATACTTATATGGCTAGTATTAAGGAGGAAGATATATTTAATGGAAAAATTAAGATTTGAAGATATTAACTTATCTGAGGAAGTACAAAGAGGTATTAAGGATATGGGTTTTGAGGAAATGTCCCCAATCCAATCTCAGGCAATACCTGTAATCTTAGAAGGCAGAGATATAATAGGCCAGGCTCAAACTGGAACAGGAAAGACTGCTGCCTTCGGGATACCAATTGTTGAAAAATGCAACCCAGAAGAAAAACATGTTCAGGCCTTGGTCTTATGCCCAACTAGGGAGCTTTCTATCCAGGTTGCTGAGGAAATTGCAAGATTAGGAAAGTACAAAAAGGGCATAACAGTATTACCAATCTATGGAGGGCAACCCATAGATAGGCAGATAAAGGCCTTAAAAAAGGGAGTCAATATTGTAATTGGGACTCCAGGCAGGGTATTGGACCATATAAGGAGAAAAACCCTTAAATTAGACAAGGTAGCTATGATGGTCCTAGACGAAGCAGATGAAATGTTTGATATGGGATTTAGGGATGACATTGCCCTAGTAATGGATGAATTAAAAGAGGATAGGCAAACCATATTCTTCTCAGCCACTATGCCAGATGAGATTATAAAATTTGCTAAGAGGTACCAGACCGAGCCTGAAATAATCAAAGTGGTCCACAAGGAGTTAACGGTACCTAAGGTTGAGCAAGCTTATTTTGAGCTAAAGGAACATATGAAGACGGAAATCCTGTCTAGATTAATAGATATATACAATCCAAAGCTTACAGTAGTATTTTGTAACACTAAGAAAAAGGTAGATGAGCTAACTGAGGAGCTACAAAGTAGGGGCTATTTTGCCGATGGCCTCCATGGAGATTTAAAACAAAGCCAAAGAGATACTGTAATGGGTAAATTTAGAAAGGGAACCATAGATATTTTAGTAGCCACTGATGTGGCAGCCAGGGGCATAGATGTGGACGATGTAGACCTAGTTGTAAACTATGACTTGCCCCAAGATGAAGAATACTACGTCCATAGGATAGGCAGGACTGCTAGGGCAGGTAGAGAAGGCAAGGCCTTTAGCTTTGTAGCAGGTAAGGACATCTATAAACTTAGGCATATACAAAGGTATACTAAGACAAAAATTGCCAGGATGGATTTACCAACCCTAAAGGATATAGAGGCCAATTATACTTCTATAATGTTTGAAAAGATTAAAAGGGAAATAGATAATGGGGATTTAAGCAAGTACGAGAAGATCCTTGAAAGTCTTTTGCAGGAGGATTATACTTCCCTTGATATAGCAGCAGCCTTGCTTAAATTCTATATGTCGGAAAAGAGATTAGATGGGCACGAGGAGTTAGACACAGTAGATTTTCAAAGTAAAACTAAAATAAGCTCACCTTTTGTTAGAATTCACTTAAATATAGGAAGGAAAAAGGGCATAAGCCCTCGCCATGTACTTGCTGCATTGAGGGAAACAACTGGTATTCCTAAAAAATTAATAGGCTCAATAGACCTATATGATAAGTTTACATTTATTGATGTGCCTGGTGATTATGCTGAAGATGTTCTTAGCAAACTAAATGGCTCAAGGATTAAGGGCATTAAGATAAAGGCAGAAATGGCAAATCCCAAGAGAAAATAGATAAAATGACCTGTTTAAGGGTCATTTTTTTATATAGGAAAAAAGTCTGAATAGGGAAAATGTAAAATAAAAATTGTTTAAATTTCAAACTAAGTGGTAAATATCCCATTAATGATTGTAAAATTAAATGTAAAATTATACAAAATATTTACATAACATTTTACAATCCAATACATGCTCCACCTACTGCACCATTATAAAAAATCTAATATTTCCCAAATACCAATAAAAGATAAACAATAAATATGAAAGGGGATAAAGAACATGAATTTAAATCTATCTAGAAAGATTATGTTGATAGTGGCTACTATTATTATAATCATATCCTTAGGCTTAGGTATTACAGCATTGACAATTAGTTCAAGTGCAGTGAAAAAACAAGTTGATGAAGCACTTCTCCAATTGGCAGAGGAAGGGGCAGCACATATTGATGCCATTGTTAATATTAATTTAAACAATATAGTTGAAGTTGCCAACCGTCAAAGAACCCAAACAATGGATTGGGATATTCAATATGAATCCTTACACGATGATGTGGAAAGATTAGGCTTTAAGGATATGGCGGTTATAGGTCCCGATAGGATAGGAAGATATATAAAAAGTGGACAAGCTGTCACTTTAGATGATGTTGATTACATAGAGAAGGCATTCCAAGGCAAGCAAATATTTCCAACGTAATGGTCAACTAAATGACTAAGGAAACTAAAATAATATATGCAGCTCCTATTAGATCCGATAACACAGTAGTTGGTGTCCTAATAGGTGAAAAGGATAGTTTAGATCTAAATAATACTGTTGGCCAGATGGGCTTTGGTGAAAATGGCTTTGCTTTTTTAATAAGCCGGGAAGGCAAAGTTAACGCCCATCAAGATATAAGCCATGTATTAAATGATAGGAACATATTTGAAGATATTGACAAGGATGGGGAGTATAAGGACGTAGCCTTAAGATTAAGTGAACTAGGCATGGGCAACACTGGAATCATTGAATACGAAATATCAGGAGCTAAAAGATATATGGGGATAGCTCCTATAAAGAGTACTGGCTGGGTCTTAGGAGTAGGAGCCCTAAAGAAAGATGTTTTAGTCCAATTAAATTTATTGAGAAATAGCATAATCTTAGTCTCCATTGTTTTTTGCTTATTGGAATATTGGTTGCAGTCCTTATAGCAAGGGCTATTTCTACACCCATTGTAGATTTAGCCCAAATCATTGATAAATTTTCAAATTATGACCTATCCCTTGAAGAAAATAGTAGTATTTATAAGTATTCCAATCTAAAAGACGAAATAGGAACTATATCCAAGGCACTACTTAAAATGGATAAGAACTTAGTAGGCTTAATTACAGAAATATCTAATGCAGCCCAATCAGTGGCTTCATCATCTGAAGAATTAACAGCCACTAGCCAGCAATCTGCCATAGCAGCTGAAGAAGTGGCAAAGGTCATAGACGAAATAGCTAAGGGAGCCGTTGAACAGTCTGGGGATACTGAAAGTGGGGCAGTGGAAGTAGAAAACCTAGGTAGGAAGATAGAGAAAAACCAAGAGGATTTAAGAGTATTAAGCGAGGCTTCAGATGAAATAATTAAACTTAAGGATGAAGGCTTAGAAATCGTAAAAAAACTTATGGAGAATACAAGGGCCAGCCATGAAGGAACCATGGAAATATCCAATGTAATAAAAGATGTGGATGAAAGTGCAAATAAAATAGAGCAAGCCAGCCTAATGATTCAAAAAATTGCCGAGCAGACCAATTTACTAGCTTTAAATGCAGCCATAGAGGCTGCCAGGGCTGGAGAGGCAGGTAGGGGATTTGTTGTAGTATCGGAGGAAATAAGGAAACTAGCAGAACAAACCAATGACTTTACAGATGAAATAACTAATATCATTGAAGATTTAAAGGTAAGGACAGAAAATGCTGTAAATACCATGGAGAAAATTAAGGAACTTGTAGGATTCCAGTCTGAAAGTGTAGATTTAACCAGTATAAAATTCCAAGGCATTAACGATAGTGTCAAGTTACTGTAGGAAAATTTTTTTTAAATCTCCCCATATTTTATGAAAAGTGCATAGTTGCTTGTTTCACCAATTTTTTATAAGCTATTTGTTTTTGGGGTCACTAAATTAAACTATAACATTTTATTTTATTATTCATTATAGCTCTTTCTATATTTAAATTTGTTTGTTACCTACTATTGATTCTTTTTAAGCACCTCTAATGGCTTTTAGTATCTGTCGTTGCCAAGTTCTTCTTC
>JAAYHU010000023.1 GCA_012735245.1 Tissierellia bacterium | reverse complement strand
ATGGAAAACATTATTATTCGTGAGTCCATTGACCATATCTACAAGAAAACCATGGATACTGAATTAAAGGAATTGTTGGAGATATTAAAAGGAAGTACTAAAAAGGAACTAGCCCTTATTAAAGATATCAGCAGATTGATATTGCCTTACTTAAAAAAATAGGGCAGATTTTTGCCCTATTTTATATATTTATCGATTATGTTTATTATTTCTTCTATCTTTTCTTCACCCTGTTCTTTACCTTCAAGAATAGCTGTAGCCACACAGGATCTTATATGACTATTTAGTATGCTTATATTTGCCTTCTTTAATAAGGCTATGGCAGAGAGGATTTGCGTAGATATATCTACACAATACCTATCTTCTTCCACCATTTTTATTATTCCATCGATTTGACCTCTGGCAGTCTTTAACATATTAGCTGCTCTTTTTTTGCCATCATTCATTCAATCACACCTTTACTTGATTTCTACTACATCATATCCTGCATCTTCTATGGCTTCCTTTATTAGACTGTCATTTAAGTTTTCTCCCTCTACCTCTACCTTTTTGGCTCCCAAATCCACTACTACTGATTTTACTCCATCTAATTCTCCTACTGCCTTTTTTACTGCCATTTCACAATGGCCACAGGACATTCCTTCAACTATTAGTGTTTTTTTCATATTATTACCTCCCATATTTTTATTTGACAATTGATAATTTTTGTGCCTGACCCTAAGGTACAAGACTTAAAGAATAAATTTTAAACAAGACTGGACTTTGGAAAATTTGATAAGAAATATCCACTTAGTAAAAAATTGGGGTAGAGCTGCAGTGTTTGAGCCAAGCGAGTTGCAGCTCTAATTTTTTACGTATGGTCATGCTTCTTCAAATTTGTAACGGAGAGACGGTTTAAAATTTATTCTAATAACCCAATATTGTGAATTTAGTTAAATTTTTTAAGTCTAAGTGAGTTTGTAACTACTGATACTGAGCTAAAGGCCATGGCTGCACCTGCTATCATTGGATTCAAAAATCCTAAGGCTGCAAAGGGTATTCCAATGCTGTTGTAGAAAAATGCCCAGAACAGGTTTTGTTTTATTGTCTTCATAGTCCTATGACTTAGCCTAATGGCAGTTACTACTCCTTCCAGGTCTCCCCTCATTAGGGTAATGTCTGCAGCTTCCATGGCTACATCTGTACCTGTTCCTATGGCAAATCCCACATCTGCAGCTGCTAAGGCTGGTGCATCATTGATACCGTCTCCAACCATACCTACCTCTTTGCCTTCTTTTTTAATCTTCTCAACTACATCTGCCTTGTTTTCAGGCAAGACTTCTGCCAATACATTGGTAATGCCTACTTCTCTGGCTATGGCCTTGGCTGTCCTTTCATTATCTCCTGTTATCATGTATACTTCTAAGCCCATGGATTTCAGCTGTTCAATGGCTCCCTTAGAAGTTTCCTTTATTTGGTCAGCTACTGCTATTATACCAACTAAGCTGTTATCTATGGCCACCAACATGGCGGTTTTTCCTTCTTCTTCTAGTCTTAGCAAGTCCTTTTCGCCCATTTCTATGGAAATACCATTATCCTGCATTAACTTCCTATTTCCAATGAGTACCTTTTTTCCTTCATGGGTTGCTTGAAGGCCTTTACCTGGTACTGCCAGAAAGTCTTCTGGTTCTGTTAGTTTCAATAGCTCTTCTTCTCCCCTTCTCACTATGGCTTGACCTAGGGGGTGCTCTGAGGTCTTTTCTACTGAGGCAGCTACTCTCAGTAATTCATCCCTATCTATGCCTTCAAAACCTAGTATATCTGTTACTTCTGGTTCTCCCTTGGTTATGGTACCAGTTTTATCAAATATTATGGTATCTATCTTATGGGCCCTTTCTAAGTGTTCCCCAGATTTAATAAGGATTCCCTTTTCTGCTCCCTTTCCTGTACCTACCATAATAGCTGTTGGGGTAGCCAGGCCTAAGGCACAGGGACAAGCTATTACCAGTACTGCCACTGCATTGATAAGTCCAGTATTGAAATCTCCCTTAATTAGGGTAAAGCCTAAGACTGTAATTATGGCTATGGCAACTACTACAGGGACGAAAATGCCTGATATCTTGTCTGCCAATCTTTGGACTGGAGCCTTGGAGCCTTGAGCATCTTCTACCAGCTTAATTATTTGGGATAATACTGTATCCTTGCCAATTTTTGTTGCCCTAAATTTAAATGTTCCAAATTTATTTATAGTTGCTCCTATTACTTCATCTCCCTGGGACTTGTCTACAGGTATACTTTCACCTGTTATCATGGATTCATCTACTGCTGAATTCCCTTCAACGATTATGCCGTCTACTGGGATTCTCTCTCCCGGTCTAACAACTATAATATCCCCAATATCTACTTTTTCTATAGGTATATCTACTTCTACTCCATCCCTTATTACCCTTGCAGTTTTTGGTTGAAGGCCCATAAGTTTTTTTATGGCCTCTGAGGTTTTACCCTTAGCCACTGCTTCAAAAGTCTTGCCTAGTAAGATTAGGGTTATAATAACTGCTGAGGCTTCAAAGTAAAATTCATCTACTCCCTTTAACAGGTTATAGATACTGTAAAAATAAGCCGCCGAGGTTCCCATGGAAACAAGGACGTCCATATTGGCTCCTCCGCCCCTTAGGGAATTATAAGCCCCCTTATAGAACCTATATCCAATAATAAATTGAACTGGGGTGGCAAGGGCCAGTTGGAACCAGCCATTAGTCAAAATGTTATGGGAGCCTGCCATATGGAAAAACATGGCAGAAAATAGGGGTAAGCTTAATACTGCTGATATAATAAAGGAGGTCTTTAAGGATTTTATCTCCTTTTCCCTTAGTTCCTTTTCCCTATCTAAGTCCCTTTCTACTTCTACTTCAGCCTTATATCCAGCCTTTTCTATGGTCTTTACCAGTAAGTCTTCATCAATTGAGCCAGATGGGTATTCAACTATGGCCTTGTTAGTAGATAGGTTTACTGAGGCACTGACTACTCCGTCTAGCCTATTTAATACCTTCTCTACCCTTGTAGAACAAGCTGCACAGGTCATACCTTCAACTAGCAAGGTTTTCTTTTCCAATGGAACCTGATAGCCTGTTTTTTCTATGGTTTTGACTAGGTCCATTGCTTTAACCTTATCTGTATCAAATTCAATATTGGCCTTATTGGCTAGCAAATTTACTGCAGCTGATAGGACTCCTTCCTGCTTATTTAAGGCCTTTTCTACCCTTGCAGAACAGGCTGCACAGGTCATACCTACTACATCTATACTGATTTTTTTAATTGCCATTTTATCACTCCTTTTCCGTACCCCCTCCCCCTAGGGGTGTGATATTATTATATTTCTTATTTTATTTTTTGTCAACAGGTTTGTTTTATGTTTTTTATTTCCATATTTCTAACCACTGGCTTATGTAAAGGTAATAACTAAAAAAAATAAATAGAGAATAATCTCTATTTAATTAGTTAAATCCCCAATATATTAGCCTTATATTATTAAGCATTATTGCCAAAATCAAGCTTATAAAGCTCGTAATGGTCTTTTTTTGATGAATAGTATTCCCGAAATACAGAGGGGGTTAGGCCGGTGTTTTCTTTAAAAAAGGTCCTAAAGTATGCTATATTTTTAAAGCCAGAATTAAATGCTACATCTTCTATGGATTTATCTGTCTTGATTAAAAGCTTTTTTGCATTTGTAATTCTGATTAAGTTCCGATATTGGTTAATAGTCATGCCCATTTCATTCTTAAACTTTTTACATAGATAGTTTTTATTATATCCAATGTAATCAGCTATGTCTTCAATTGTCAATTCCTTATAGAAATTCACCTCTATAAATTGCTTAACCTTATTAATCTCATGGCTTCTCTTTAAGCTCTTATTATGTAGTTCAAGGCTTATTCTTTCAAATATATTTACTGCTTCATCTTTTAAGTCTTCAATAAATAAAAAGTCGTCTAAGTTTAGCTTATTAAAACTGAGATTTAATATGTCTTCATAAGAATGTATCATTTTATTTAACAAATCAATGGTGTAGATACATTTTTCCATTAAAAATGTAGGCTTTAGTTTTTCTATAAATAGTATATCTAGTATGGCTTCTATATTATCCAATTTATAATTGTTTATAGCTTCTTTCAAAATCGATACTTGCATCATAATAAAACGTTCATCTAATTTTTCTTTCTCTAATCTCATTATTTTATTATCTATTACCTGATGTTCTTTTAAGAAAAAGCAATATTCATTTACATACTTAACTGCTAAATCAAAACTTTCCCTTACCTTAATACCAAAGTTGCGAAAGTCTTCTGTTACTGCTGAAATTATTTTATTGTTGGCAAAAATTTCTCCTAGTTGGACCCTATATGCATTATTAACCACTTCATTTATATCTAAAAAAAGTTTTTTCCTAATACTCTCATCATCGCCAGCAGGAACATTAATCAGTATTATAGGCTGTTTTGTAACATTGTGATAGAAGGGCTCTAATCTATAGTCCCTAGCATTTTCTAAATCTTTTAAACCAGCACAGATCCTATTAAAAATTTCAACATTATCATGCTTGTTCTTCCCTATTGAATAAAGAAATTTTTCATCTTTTCCCGTTACATATAAGCAAAAATGAGCTGGATTATCAGTAAGTTTTATGCCGGTCCTTTCTTGGCCACGGAAAACAGAAGATGGGGGAGAGCCAGTGGCAATGAGATTGAGCATATTGCTTCTAGCATAGGATACTATGGCTTCGTATCTGTCTTTAGATAAAGTAATGTCCATTCAATCCACCTCATTTATTATGTAATAAGACAAGAGGTTCCTATTATGGAACCTCTTGTCTATTTACTCCTAACGTATTTTATCGCTTCTTCTCCTGCAATTCTACCAGAAACATAAGCATATCCTTGTGTAGTACCAGGGGTTTCATAATATGGGTATCCATACATTCCGCCTGCATCTTGACCTGCTGCAAATAAACCTTCTATTGGTTTTAAGTCCTCGTCTAATACTCTCATTTTTTCATCTACCCTAATACCACCTAAGGTACCGAATATTGCAGGTTCCATTCTTATAGCATAATATGGGCCTTTTTCAATTGGAATTAAAAACATAGGATCTTTATTAAACTCTTCGTCCACACCTTTTTCTATATAAGATAGGTATCTTTCCATTTGGGCCATATATTCTTCCATATTAAAGCCTGCTTTTTGGCCTAACTCTTCTAAGGTATCTGCCTTATAGGCTGCTCCTACCTCATTGGCCCGGTTAAATTCTATTTCCATCAATTCTCCAAATGGGTCCAATGCCCTTGAACGCCAATTATGCTCTTTCTTCAAGTATTCTGCCTGTTCTTCTGTAAACAGTCCTGATAAGCCCTTTTCTTTAATTATATCATATGTGTTTTGGTCAAATACTACCCAAAATGTTCCTACTGTCCTTATGGAGGCAGCCCCCTTTGCCAAAGGCTGAGTCAAGCACCATTCTTCATTCATAAAACGGCGGCCATTTGAGTCTAATTGCAATAATCCTGCATAATTCAAATATTTAAAGTAATAATCATTGTAGTTTACATCTGCATTAGCTGCAAATTCTGTAATATGTGGGAACAGTTCTGGAGATAATGCGGCTCCTGCAGATAAGGCCATATTTATGCCATCGCCACTTGAAGCATGTAGGCCAGATAGCCAATACCTATCAGAATGTGTATATTTTTTCAACATTTCTTTATTTCCACCAAATCCACCTGTTGCTAATATAACTGCATCAGCATATACATTTACCTTTGTTCCATCTTGTTTTATTCCACGAACCCCTATTATTTTGTTGTTTTCATCAAATATTAATTCTTCAGCCTTTGTCCTTAACAAAAGCTTGTTGTCCTTAGACTTCAAAATATAATTTTCATAAAGGTTATCAAGTTTATCTTGTCCCTTTCCAGTATCTACTGTTACTCCATTTGGACTGGGTTTAACCTGGTAACCATGTTCAACTAACCAATCTGCTGTTTCTCCTGCCCTTTCTAATATTGTTTTTACCAGCAAGTTATTGGCTGTTCCATAGTTGTAGTTAACAAAGTCATCAAATAATTCTTTAACAGTTACAGTAGATCCAGCTTCTTTTTGTACTTTACTTTCTGGTCCTATAAAGCCTGTTGATAGTACACTCATTCCTCCTACTTTACCAGTCTTCTCCATAATGACAACTTTAGCTCCTGCTTCAGTGGCTGCTAAGGCTGCAGCTGAACCACTTCCACCTGCTCCTACAATAACAATATCTGCATAATACTCTTCTGTCTCTGTACTTCTTTCAATAGGAGAATATAGGTCAGCCTTAGAGGCTCCTGCCTTTAACAATGCCTCCTCTACTGCCCTTAATACACCCATGCTAGTCTCTGTACATCCACTAACTACATCAACTGCTAAACTTTGGTGTTTGATTATGTCTGGGACCATAAATTCAAGAACAGGCTCGTAAAAGCCAGGAGTTTCACATATGTCGCTGATTTCTATAGATACAATCCTGTCACTATCAACAACAACTGTTGCTTTCATTGGTGTAACTGGATTTGGAACGCCAAATCTAAATCCTTCCTTGGTGTATTGATTCCATTTTCCATAAGCCTCACCAATGTATGTTCCTGGGGTGAATTCCAAAGTCTTTTTTCCTATTTCTATTTTTTCAAGTTCTATATGTGCTTCTTTTAAAGCCTTGTTTGCTGCTTCAATAATAGCATTTGAAGTCATGGTAGCCCCTGAGACTATGTCAACATCTGCTGAGTTTGCCTCCACCATTTTAATAGGCAGTATTTCTAAGGCCTGGCCACCTATTTCTGGTGTTTCATTTTCCCCTTTTGCAGTTACAGAGGTTAATTTTCCATCTTCTATGGTTAGAGTAACTTCAACCTCTCCTGCAAATCCTTGAGCACTAGAAGTCAAAACTATTTTTTCACCAGAATCTGTTTCAGTTTGCTCCTTATCCACTGGGTCAGACTTACATCCAGATAGGATTAAAAGTAATGATAATAATAGGGCCGTGATTGTTAGCATTTTCTTTTTCATTCTTATCATCTCCTTTGCCAGCATTATAGCACTTTGGTATTTTATTAACAATTTGGATAATTCAGCTATTGTACTGTAAAATTCACTTCCTTGATAAATTCCTCTCCTAAGATGGTAATGGATTATGTTCTAAATTTCTCCGTAAGAAGTCAATATTGTCAAAAATATTTAAAACTATTGCCACTACTTACAGAATATATTATAATTATAATTACAAGGATGATAATGATTATCAGTATCTACTTTACATAAACTTGGAAGGATGATTGTCATGGGAGATGTCTATTTATCTTCTTTAAAGCCTAATGAATATGGGAAAATTAAAGGAGTTTTAAGTGGCTGTAAGGCTAATAAAAGGTTATACGAGCTGGGATTGTATAGAAATGCCATTGTTAAAGTAGTAAAAAACGATTTTGGACCTATTATCTTAAACTTGTCAGGCAATAAGCTGGCTCTAGGAAGAGGCCTAGCATCAAAGGTATTGGTAGAGCCATGTTATTTTGAGAAGAACTGATAATTGTTGTCATCAGGTTAGGAGGATTAAATAATGGGAACTATTGCTTTAGTGGGCAACCCCAATAGTGGGAAGACCACTTTATTTAATGCTTTAACAGGTTCTAATCAGCATATTGGAAACTGGCCAGGAGTTACTGTTGAAAAAAAGGAAGGAAAATTTAAATATAAGGAAGTACAATATACCGTCTTCGATTTACCAGGTACCTACAGCCTAGGGGCTTATTCTGAAGATGAAATAGTAGCCAGAGACTTCATATTAAGTGGCAGTTCCGATGTTGTAATCAATGTGGTAGATGCTACTAATCTAGAAAGAAACCTTTATCTAACAACCCAATTGTTGGAAATGGGTGTAAAGGTAGTGGTTGCCCTTAATATGATGGATGAGGCAAGGCAAAAAAATATTGAAATAGATATTAATACTCTGTCTAAAAACTTAGGGATTCCAGTAATAGCTACTGTTGCATCTAAGAACAAGGGCCTAGAGGATTTAATTGAAAAGGCTGTTGAATACGCCAAAAGTGGTGAGTATCCCAAGATAAATATTAGCTATGGTGAAGAAATAGACAGGGAAATTGAAAAGATAGAATCTTTACTGGATAGTTCAAATTCAAAATACCCCAATAAATGGTTAGCTGTTAAGCTTCTTGAAGGGGACGAAGAAATCTTCAAGCTTGTAGAAAAAGATTTTGAACTGCCAAGGGATGTATTGTCATCTATTAAGGAGAAGGCAGCTGTTTATGAATTGGAGATAGTAGATAGAAGATATGCCTTCATAGGAAATATCATTGGTTCAGCTGTAAAAAAACCTATAAGGGAAGTTGAAACCCTAACGGATAAGATTGACAAGGTAGTTACTCATAAGTATTTTGGTATCCCTATTTTTGCAATAATTATGTTTGTAATCTTTCAATTAACTTTTGCCATTGGACAAGATCTATTAGGCGGCTATGTGGGTGATTTTGTTGGATTTATCGGAGAAAAAGTAGCAGACCTTCTTACTTTGATTAACTCACCAGAATGGCTAAAATCCTTCATTGCTGAAGGTATCTTTGGTGGAATTGGAACAGTATTTGAATTTATACCACTAATTGTTGTATTGTATTTCTTCATTGGGATATTGGAAGATACTGGTTATATGGCAAGGGCTGCCTATGTAATGGATGGACTAATGAGGGCCCTTGGCCTTCATGGAAAAACTTTTATTTCCATGATAGTGGGCTTTGGTTGTAATGTTCCAGGTATAATGGCTACAAGGACCTTGGATAATAAAAAGGACAGGATGATTGCATTGCTCATAAACCCATTCATGTCCTGTGGAGCAAGGCTGCCCATTTATCTGGTCTTTATTGCAGCCTTTTTCCCAAGCCATGGTGGTATAGTACTGTTTTTACTTTATGCCTTTGGAATAATCACTGCCTTAGTCATGGGCAAAATATTCTCTAAGTTCTTATTTAAAGAGGAATCAT
>JAAYHU010000022.1 GCA_012735245.1 Tissierellia bacterium | reverse complement strand
TACCTTTCCTTGCCTTTCCACATCATCATCAATAAGTCCTAATATGTTTAAATTGAAATTCTCTCTATCTCTAATGACACTCAATATTGTTTCTGCCACTTCTCCAGCCCCATATAGAAATATATCCTTATATCCCCTATCTTCCAAACTGATTAAAAATCTTTCTATATTTTCTTTAGCTAGCCTATAGAGTTTAAGTAATTCGTAAAGATAGGTAATTAGGAGATAGTTTTTCCTTCTTATACCATCTGTGGTAATTTGATATTTCACTGTCTTGGATGACAGGTATTCTCTTATGATATAACCCTTCTTTTCATATTCATTGATGTATACGTTTATCATAGAAGGTGCGGAGTTTGCAATTTCTCCCAATTCTTTTTGAGTTATATTTTCGTTGTTTTCTATATGGTCTAGTATGAGAAGCTCTTTTAATTCTGCTGTTGGAGTAAAGTATTTGATATCTTTTAGGAAGTCCATTTGTACACCATCCAATCATTCAATTGACAATTGTTTAGGTTGAGACTTTGGGATTAAGATGCTTCATTCAATGAATGAACAATTTTATTATAGCATATTTTGCCCTTATATGGAATATCAATGTAGATAAAAAATTCGACAATTTTCGGTAAAACCAAAGCTACCCTATTGGTAGCTTTGGTCTAAATTCCTTCTGCTTTCTTGGATGGCAAAAGTCTAGATAAAAAACTCTTTTTGGCATTATATTTTATAGGTTCTTTTATCCTTATATTTTCATCATTTAATAATAGTATTGGATTATTGCTAGTTAAAGAATGAAAATCATCGTCGGATACAACTGTTTTTAATATCTCTAAGGCTTTACTTACCCTGGGTGATTTTCTTATGCTTCCATGGGCATCGGTGCCTAGGAAGTGAATCATATTGTGGTTTAATAGTATTTCCGCTGTTTCTCTTATTTTTTCCCCATATTTTCCTTCTAAGCTGGGCAGATTTAATTGGGCTAAGGCTCCTTTTTTTATGAAATTATATAGAATATTAGGATTATCTATTATCTTAGCATTCCTCTCTGGATGGGCTATTATGGGGACATATCCTTTTAGCAGTAGCTCATATATGACATTCTCTACATATAATGGAATATCAAGCATAGGTAGTTCAACCAAAAGATATCTTGTACCATTTAATGTAGATAAATATCCCTCTTCAATATCCTTTACCAAATCCATGGATATATAGGCTTCGTTCCCTAATAGGATTTCAATATCTATTCCTTCCTTATCTAATTCTATTTTTAAATCTTCTAGAATCTTCTTAGTATTTTCCTTGGCAGTAAATATATTTCTTTCAAAATAATGGGGTGTAGCTACTACTGTTTTTATCCCATTTTCCAAATATATTTTAGCCATTTCTATAGCCATTTCTATATCTTCTGCTCCATCATCTACTTTGGGCAGTATATGGGAATGAATGTCTATCATGCCTTGGCTCTCCTTCTTTTACCTTTCTTATGCTCGTCTCCATAATAATTATAGTACTGATAATAATGGTACCTATATGAAGCCCTGCCTTCTATAGGTATTTTGTTCAATACAACACCTATTATATTGGCCTTAGCCTTGTTTAACTGTTCCTTACCACTCTTTACAACTTCAATATCAGTTTGGCCAACTGCTATAACATACAATAGGCCATCTGCTATATTAGATAAGACAGCACTATCTGTTACAAGGCCTATAGGAGGAGAGTCTAATATAATCATATCAAAATCATCTTTTATATTATCTAAAAATTCTTTCATCCTTCTTGAACCCAATAATTCTGCTGGATTTGGCGGAATAGGACCTGATGTAAGTATATAAAAATTACTTACATCTTCATATTCATGAACTACATCATATAAATCCTTATCTCCCATCAATACTTTAGTAAGTCCTTCCATATTAGCTAATCCTATATTTTCGTGTACTCTAGGTTTTCTTAAATCACAATCTATTAGAAGTACCTTTTTATCATTTTGAGCTATTATGGAAGCTAGATTAATGGAAATTATACTTTTTCCTTCTGTAGGTGAAGCTGATGTAACTATCAAAGTTTTTAATTCCTTATCTATACTTGAAAATTGAATATTAGTCCTTAGGATCCTAAAGGCCTCTGTCACTGGTGATTTTGGATCAGTCATAGAAATTAACCCACTTTCATCACCTTTAATAACAGGAATACCTCCTAAGACTGCTAGTCCTAGATGTCTCTCTACATCTTCTGCAGTCTTTATTGTATTATCTAGATATTCAATTAAAAATACTAAAAATATACCAAGCATAAGTCCTAGTACACCTGCTATGGCCATGTTGAGAATTGGCCGCGGTTTTATTGGATTAAGATTTGGTTGGGCCTCATCTATTACCTGTACATTTTCTACTCTCATTATAGACTATACAGTATCCATAAAAACTTCTGCAGTTTCATTGGCTATATCAGCTGCCAAATATGTGTCCTTATCTGTTACTTGAATTCTAATGATTTCCGTATCTTTTACTAGATTGACACTAACCTTGTTTCTAAAAGTATCGTAGCTCATATTTAAACCTAGGTTTCCAACTACTCTGTCGGTAACTATCCTACTCTTTACTAGCTCTCCATATGTAGAAACCAATTTTTGATTTAATAGGATTTCATTATATTCTAGTCCACCATCAGACTGATAGTCTTTGGGTTTTCCTACCATCAAGGTAGTAAAGGTTTGGTATTCTGGTTTTAGTACATAATAGCTTAATACTCCTGCAATTAATACAGCTATTGCTGCTAATATAATTATTAGTACCATCCATTTACGTAATATAAAAAAAACATCTCGCAAACTTATTTCTTCCATGAAAACATCCCCTTATGAATTATTTAGATAGTCAAAATAATACTTAAATCCTATTTATTTTATTTGTTAATGTAGTATAATGTAGAACGATGAGTATTTCGACATTTTTGTACATAGTTGGAGGTTTTGTAATGAGCTTATTCACTGCAATCAAAAAACTACTTAAAAGAAGATCTAAATCCTACTATAACTCTGATTACATACTGACATCAAAGGAAAAACAAGTCCTTATGATCACTGTATTTATGATTTTTTTCCCAATTATCATATCTACAGTCATTATTTTATTTAACTAGTGTTTCTTAATGCCAAAATTTAGTGTCTGGTACAATAGTACCATTTTTTTAGAAACTTTTCCATATTTTTTACGATTTCTTAAAATTATTTTATTATCTGCTTTGTTATATTTCCTTCATTTTGTGGTATAATATGCCTATTAATATGTTTGGGGTAATTAAAATGAAAGGGAAGAAACTACTGCTAATAGGCATATTTATTTTTACTTCTTTTATCATAATAAACTTCTATAAGATTAAGTTTTTCTTAAGCTTAATTAACCTGTCTAGATATGGCCATAAGATAGAATCTCAATCAGAAGATACTAAAAAACAGGAAGCAAAACTAACCAATCCCTTACAGGCCATACTAAAGTCTGTTGAAACTGTAGAGGGTAATGAGAATATTGAAGCTATTGATGATGCTTCTAATACTGCTGATGATCTTAGGAATATTGATGGCATAGTTAGTATTTCTATTAAAGAGCACAATTCTAAAAAATCCTACAATGAAATCATCCAAGAGTATAATGATATATTAGAAGATTTAAAACTAGAGTTTGAAGCTGAATTAGATGCACTTATAAAGCAAGGTATTGAGGAATATTCCCTAGGAGAAATATCTAGTACTAAGCTAGCAAATAAATATTTGTCTTTAGGTGCTGACTTAGAAAAATCCTGTGATAAAAAGTTTTATAATTTATTAAATATAATGAAAAATGAGTTAAAAGCCAATGGCTATGATACTTTAATCACTGATGAGATTAAAAACTATTATGTTTCTTTTAAAAAAGCTAGGAAATTAGACCTCATTAACCGTGGTATGAAATACCTTAAATAATATGTTAAACAAAAGGCCTCATATAGAGGCCTTTTGCTTTTACCTATTATATAATCTATAAATTGCTGTAGCCACTTCTCCTCTAGTAGCTGTTCCTCTTGGATTGAACTTATCGTCACTTCCTACCATTATTCCAGCTTTAATTACCTTTGATACGCCTAATTTAGCCCATTCTTGAATAATTTCCGAGTCTTCAAATTTATTCAATAAATCATTTACTTCTGTAGATTTAATTTCTATATCTAATGCATTGCCTAGTATTACAGCCATTTCTGCCCTGGTTATCTTGTTATTTGGTTTAAATGTGCCATCTCCATAGCCCCTAGCAAGTCCTAGTCTTACTATGGTGGCTACATAGTCTGCATACCAGTCAGTAGCCTTAATATCTGAAAATCCTCCATTGTAATTGCTTAAGTCAAGCTCCAAGGCACTCACTATCATCTTGGCAAACTCTGCCCTAGTTATTTCATTGTCTGGTCTGAAGGTACCATCTTCATAGCCATTGACTACATTTTTAGCAGCCATGGATTCTACATATTGCTTTGACCAATGAGTCTTCACATCTTCAAAGGTAAGTTTTGATTCTAATATTACATACTTGCTGAAATGATTTAGTTTTAACTGTATCTTATTGCCTATTATTTTGCCTGTTACAAATTCCAGACTATTCTTTTCTTCATTTAGATAGTATACTGCAAGCTTGTCCTTATCCCCCATTCCTTCAACATCTAAGCTTACAGTTATATGGGTTTTAAACCTAGTTATTATAGTTTCTTCCTTATCTTTTACAAGGACTAGATTTATATCTATAACCTTCTTAACATCTCCTGTTTCAGGTGCTGCTTCTTTAACTTCATCTTCTGAAACTTCTGCTATTCTAAACTCAAGTTTAGAGCCTGAAGTTATGCTTATTTGGTCTAATACTGAAGCTGGTATTGTTATTTCCGAGTCCCCTGTTTTTATTTCTAGATTTACCTTATTTTTAATTAAGGATTCTATTAGCTTATCTGATAGTTCTATATTATAGTTTAAGCTCTTTATAGTATCTAAGTTAAATACGACTGAGGCCTCTCTAGCCTTTCCTGCTGCACTTCTTAATGATTCTATGGCTTCTATGGCTTCCGATTCCTTGACAGCAATTACAGTAGTTCCACCTTTTTCAGTAATTTCTGTTGCTTCTTTACCAACAGTTCCACTTGCAGGCAGGTTTAAATCGTCAGGTACTTCGATTTCTACTTTTGCCTTAGTTGGGCTTGGTGTAGTTGGTGTAGGGCTAGGTCCTGAGGGTGCAGGACTTGGTGGTGGAGTTACTGGGTTTCTTTCAATTAATTTTAAGTCATAAAGTAAGCTTCCTGCTTGGTCTGTTAAACCTGAGGGCAGGACTTTTACAGCTTCCTCAAGCAGCTTATTAATTATATTAAGATGCCTGTCATCTAGGGGGTTATCACTGCCACCTGAAATCTCTTTATTGAGTTTCTCAATTTGACTTTTTGTTACTTTTAAATCTAGTGAAGTCCATTTACCAATAGATGTATTATAGTCTCCTTTACCAATTTTTTCATCAAGGGATACCCTTATAACCCTTGCCATGACATCAAGTTTAGCTTGCTCATTTGGAGCATAGTTATTTATGCTCTTTTTTATGTCTAAAGGCAGCAATCCGTAAAACTTATTAAGTAATTCTTCTATATCTCCTTTTGCTTCTTCATATGTTAAGTTAGGTATCATAATTAACTTTAGTATTAATGGAGTACTATCAATTATGGCATCGATTATTTGGTCAATATAGTCCTCAGTTATTCCATTGTCTTTTAAATAATCCTGTTCTGGCAGTGCATTAAATATTTTACTTTTATTATCTTGTAAGACATTAAATATGCCTTTTAAAGTAGAAACGTCTAATTCTTTTGGAATTCTAGCCTTTACAGCTTCAAACAACTCTTGTCGGTCAACCTCAGCTGCATTTACTGTCATAGGAAGTATAGCCCCCATTGTGATAATCAAGGCTAATAAAACCGATAGTATTTTTTTCATAGATTTCCCCCTTACCTATTAAGATTTGTACAACAAAATCTATAAATATAGATTTCTATTCCCTATCCCCTCCCTTTATAAATGTTATAATCTATTTTCCCAAAATCGGTAGTGCTGATATCATATAGCAGAGGTACTAACTTTTTTTCCCTTTTCATTTTCTTTATAGTTAGGTACTATGGTCTTTATATATTCCTTTAGTTCTTCATCTGTACCGTCTTTAATTATTTTATCAACTGCATCTAAAGATCTTAGTAAAAGCTTATAATCTGTAAAAGTAGGCTTTCCAATAAATATCTTATCATGCTTTGTAGCAGTTATACCTTCTTCATCTAAAAGTAATTCCTCATACAATTTTTCTCCAGGTCTAAGTCCTGTTATTTCTATAGCTATATCAACATAAGGCTCATATCCAGAAAGTCTAATTAAGTCCTTAGCTAAATCCAATATCTTCACAGGTTCTCCCATGTCTAATATAAATATTTCTCCACCTTTTGCCATGGCTCCAGCTTGTATAACCAGTTGTACTGCCTCAGGTATGGTCATGAAGTACCTAATGACTTCTTCGTGGGTTACTGTAACAGGGCCACCTTCTGCAATCTGTTTTTTAAAAAGGGGTATTACACTACCATTGCTACCTAGAACATTACCAAACCTAACTGCTACAAAATCAGTTTTGCTTATGCTATTTATAGATTGAATTATCATTTCACAAATTCTTTTG
>JAAYHU010000156.1 GCA_012735245.1 Tissierellia bacterium | reverse complement strand
TTTGATTTTCTATTCTTAGGTTTCTAATGATTTCCTCTAGTTCATTGATTTTTAACATATTTTTGTATTGAGTTTCCATGGCTTCTTCATTGAGCTTATTGTACTTTTCTATTTCAGCTTCAAGTTGGGCAGATATCCTTTCATATTCCATATTGGAATTTTCCTGAAACTCCTTATAATCTTCCAGCAATTGCTCATAACTCATCTGTTTATTGGTTAGGTTGCTTTCTAAGTCCCTAATCTCCTTATTTTTTTCCTGCAATTGTTGTTCCTTCTTAATTAATTCCTTTTTCATCCTGCTGATAGTTTCATTGGCAGAGGACAACTGGTCTTCAAGACTTTTGTTTTTATAGATAATCAGTTGCCTGTCTTTAATTAAATTCTCTAAAGAAACAATTAAATCCTGCACTACTTTATCCTGCTTGTCCTTTGGAAGTATTAGGTTTTCATATTCTTTTTCTAAGTTTTCAGCCTTGTCCATACTTGGCAAGCTCTCATCTTCAGATGATTCAGCCTTGTCCATTTTTCCACCTAAGTTGTTTTCAGCTTGGTTTTCTTTAAAAACATTTGCTCTAAACCAACTAAGACCTATTTTTTTTTGTATTATCCTTATCCACAATATCTCCCACCCTTGAAATAATGATATTAACCCTTACTTTAAATTATAGGAAAAAAATGTCAATAACAGAATAGTGCGAAATACCCATATAATGTCAGAAATATGCATATTTTAAGAACTTCTGTCAAAAAAGATTTATTAATGTTAATAGAAAAGGCTTAAAATTAATTTTATATTTAAGCAAAAATTACCTAGTATCTTAATAAGTTTAATAAACAAAAATATTAATGTAGCTAAGAAAAAGTGAGGTGATTTTTTTGTCTAAAAAGATGTCGAGTCCCAATGCATTAAAGGCACTAGAAGAATTGAAAATGGAGATTGCAAATGAATTGAGCATAGATAATCAAAGCAATTCAGAAAAGGAGAAAAAACATTCTGTAGGTGGAATGGCAGCTAGAAACCTGGTAGCAATGGGACAAAAGAAGTTAATTAATAAGGAATAGGAGGGTAATATGCACAGGAGCAAGAAGCCAAAACCAGACGATAGAAGGGATAATGTAGATAAAATTCAATTTAACATTGACAATACTATAAAAAACTACAGGTTGGCAGAGGAAATGATAGCAAAGACTGATGATGAAAAAACTAAAAAAGAATTAAAAGAAAAGAATAAAAGGAGATTAGAATCTCTAGAAGCCATGAGGGAAGAAATAAGAGAAGAGGCCATAGCAAAGGAAAACAACTATAAATAAGTAGAGGTGATCATCAATGAGAAAAGTAGGAGTTGAAAAAGGGTTAAGCAATATAGCTGACTACCTGACAAGGGAAGGGTATTCAGTAGAAGTACTAAGTGAATCCATTGATAAGAATATTCCTAAATTAAAGGAAGTAGACGTTATAGTAACAGCAGGCTATAATACTGATATGTTAGGCATTAGCGATACAGCCACTAAGGCACCAGTAGTAAATGCTCGAGGCTTAACTCCAGAGGAAGTAAAGGCTCAAATAGAGGAAAGATTATTTTAAATAAATGACTCTGAATTTCAGAGTCATTTTAATTATCTAAGTAGTCCTTAATCATTTCATATAAGTCATTGGGAGTATCTGCCTGTAGTAATTCATCATTTACCAAGGCAAAGGGACTTACAGCGCAGTCCCCACAAAACCCAAGACAAGACTCTACTTCCAAATCATAATTTTCATCTTTTAATTTATTTACTACTTCCTCAGTACCATGAGAAAAGTTGTTTTCACAAAACTGAATATGTGCCATTATTTTTCCTCCTTACTTAGTTTTTAGCAACTGAATCAAGTCATCTATTGGCATATTCTTATAGTCAACGCCTTCTAGGCTTACTTTCTTTTCGATGGCAGATTTCAAAACGGGTGATAGTTTAATATTGCCAACTACAATGGCTCCTTTTATATAGTTATCTTTTATAAATATTTTCTTATAAGTATTGTCCCCTATATTTTCCTCCACCATAGTATCAGTTACCATAGTTTCATCTACGATACCCATGGAAAATAGGGTTAGATCAAAGGCATTTAATGTGGTAACTGGAGGGACATATTTATATTTAGTATCTCTACCTGCCATATTGTATCCAGCTACCTTACCTTGTTCAATGGCTATATTCCATAGGCCAAAGATATTTCCGTTATATTGTGCTATATCACCAGCAGCAAAAATCCCTTCAATATTAGTTTCCATTCTGTTATTTACTATAATTCCCCTGTCTGTATCTATAGGTGTTCCTTGTAAGAAATCTATATTTGGCCTTGTTCCAATGGAATATATTACTGCATCACATTCATATTTTTCCCCATTAGATAATTTAAATCCCTCAACCCTATCTTTACCAATTATTTCTGATACATTTGCATTGAATAGGATTTTAACCCCCTTTTCAATAACTTTATTTTTCAATATCTTTGAACACTTCTCATCTAATTGCTTGCTCATTAATCTGTCAGTGATTTGAGCTATAATTACATTTTTATCCATCTGAACTAGTGCCCAGGCTATTTCTAAACCCTGAACCCCCCCGCCTATGACCAAGATAGTTTGACTATTCTTCAAACCATCCATTATATCCCAAGCATCCTGGAGGGTCCTCAAAGAATACACACCAGGCTTTTCTATCCCAGTTATATTAGGCTTATTATTGCTAGAACCAGCTGCTAGGAGGAGTTTAGTGTAACTAATTAATCCATCATCATATAGCTTTACCACCTTTTTATCAGTATCTATTGAAACAATTTTGCTGCCTAAATACAAGTTAATATTATTGTCATCATACCATTCCCTCTTTTGGAGCAAGATTTTGTCTTCTTGAAGTGTAGACAGAAGTCCTTTTGATAGCCTAATTCTACTATAGGGATAGAAGACTTCTTCCCCAAATAAATGAATTTCACTATCCTTATCAACTTCTCTTATGGCTTTTATGGCAGAAAGGGCTGCTATACCGTTTCCAATTATGATTATTTTATCTAGCATATGCTTTTCTCCTTTCTAAAATATTTTTATTAGTTTGCTACAATTAACATTTTTGATTCAGCTACTGCATACAAATAAAATGGTCTTGCCTTGAATTAAAATAAGAGAATATGATATATTATTAAAGGCTAAGTAGTTGTCAATAAGGTTAATGGAGTGATAAAATGGAAGATAAGGATAAGGGTTTAAGAGGCTCAGGTTGCGAGGTTCTAGTACCCTTTAATGAAAGAAAACCTTTAAAAGAAATAGAAAGAAGTATAATAAAAACCTATAGGAAGCATATATGGGCAAAATTTATTAAAGCCATAAAGGAATATGAGTTAATTGAAGATGGAGACAGGATTGCTGTTGCCATTTCTGGAGGAAAGGACAGCCTACTAATGGCTAAGCTCTTTCAGGAGTTGTACAGAAATGGAAATAGAAATTTTGAATTAGAGTTTATAGCCATGGATCCAGGCTATCATCCGGATATAAGAAAACTCCTAGAGGAAAACTGCAGGTACTTGGAGATACCAGTTCATATATATGATGCAGACATATTTCAGGTGGCAGATAAAATTGCAAAGGACTATCCCTGTTATATGTGTGCTAGGATGAGGAGAGGCTCTTTATATGGTAAAGCTAAGGAACTAGGCTGCAACAAATTAGCCTTAGGCCATCATTTTAACGACGTCATAGAGACTACTATGCTGAATATATTATGTGCAGGAAATTTTAAGACTATGCTGCCAAGGCTAAGGGCTAAAAACTTTGAGGGATTGGAATTAATAAGGCCCTTATATCTCATAGAGGAAAAATATATTCAAAGATTTATTCAAAATGCAGGCATATGGCCATTAAACTGTGCCTGCATGGTGGCAGCTAAGAGGATAGGGAATAAGAGGTATGAAATAAAGGATTTAATAGAAAAGCTAAAGGAAGATTTTGTCAATGTAGATATAAATATCTTTAGGGCAGCAGAAAATGTGAATATAGATGGCATATTAGGCTGGCAAAAGGATGGAGAAAAGTATTCATTTTTAGACGATTATTAAACAATATGAAAGCTTTTAAGATGGAATTAAACCTGCACAGTTAACCCATTAGATGTAATAGGCTAAGATTAATCTTAGGGGAGTCAATTCTATGAAAAAAATAGGATTAAATTTTGTGAGACTTTTTTCAGGATATTTTCTTTATGCACTTGGCATAGTAATGGCCATTAATGCCAATTTAGGAATTGCTCCTTGGGATGTACTTAATCAAGGCATTGGAAATATTCTTAATATAACAATAGGCAAGGCAAGTATATTAGTTGGTTTTGTTATAGTATTAATAGATATATATTTAGGAGAAAACGTGGGATGGGGTACTGTCTTCAATATGATTTTTGTTGGTATATTTATAGATCTTATAATAGCAAGCAACTTAGTACCCAAGTTTGATTCCTTCATTCCTAGCCTGTTACTAATCCTTGCAGGCCTATTAATCATAGGATTTGCATGTTATTTGTATGTTGGAGCAGGGTATGGCATAGGACCTAGGGATGGATTGATGGTAGCCATAACCAAGAAGACTAAAAAGAGCGTAAAATTTGTAAAAAACACCATAGAAGTAACAGTATTAATAATAGGCTATCTTTTAGGTGGTTCTGTAGGTATTGGAACTGCAATAATGTCCATATGCGGAGGATATTTCTTTGAATTTGTCTTCAAATTGGTTAATTTCAACGTGGCAGAAGTGAAACATAGATATATCATAGATGATATAAGATTTATTAAAGAGAAGTTAAGGGAAAAAAAGGAGGGAGAAGTTTAAACTTCACCCTCTTTTTTCATTTAATAATTTTGAACCCCTCTTATTTCAGTACTATTCTCCGCTATAGCCAAGGTTTTTGGTTCAAGGATATGATCCGCTTTTAGGTTATAGCCTCCTTCCTAAAGTAAGCTTTGCAATATTGCAAGGTCACTACCTGCTAGATTTAAAGTTAGCTAAAAGTAAACTTTTGATTACTACTGTTGATTTCCACAATATTTGTATCATTATCTTTCATTCTGTGGATAAAGTCGGAGGTGATTGAAAACTTATCCCCAAAATGCATAGGAATAAAAATCTTGGGCTTTATTTCTTCAATAAAGTATTCTCCACCATAATAGAAGGCTGTGCCAAGTCTTGGGTCTACTGGAAAGAAGGCAATATCAATGCTTTCACCCTTTATCTTTTCCACTTCTTCTTTAAAGATTTTTTCTTCATGTAGATTTTCCTCTATTGAATTGTTTTCCCAATGCCACCAATTTAAGTCTCCACCATGAAAGATATTTATGTTGTCTACATTTATAAGGAAGGAAACTCCTAAATCAGTAGAACCAAAGGTCTTTATACTTACTCCGCCTAAGGACATTGTTTCATAAGGATTCATAAAATGAATATTTTCATCTTCAAAATCAAGTTTTATATCTGAGCTTAATATATAGTTTATATCCTTAGTACTATTTTGCCATTTGAAGATTTTAGGATTGAAATGGTCACCATGGCCATGGCTAACAAATACAATAGTCTTTTTATCCCTTAGATTGATGTTTCCCTTATAATAGTCAAATACAAGAAAATAGTTTTCCGTCTCTACAGTAAAGCTGCTATGGTAAATATGCTCTACCTTAACATTTAATTTTTTCAAAGCACTCCCTCCCAAAATTATATTTCTATATAGAAAGATACCCCTTTTTCTTCATTTTTGGCGTATATTTTAGAACCATGGCTTATAAGTATTCTGTGAACAATGGCAAGACCCAGGCCGAATTCGCCTTTATAGCCCTTATTAAATTTATGGAATAAGGTCTTAGCTAACTTTTCTTCTATAGGAGGCCCATCGTTCCAAAATCTAAGGATTGTTTTTTTATCTGTATTTTTTAAGGATATTAGGATTTCCTTTTCTGCATATCGTATCTGGTTATCTAGCAGGTTTTCTATGACTACCCTCCACTGGTCCTGGTCTCCTTCTATGGAAATAGGTTCAAGCTCTAATTGCCAATGGATATTGGGTTTGTGCCAGTTAAACCTGTCTACCACATGACGAATGAGACCATCTAAGGAAAACTTAACCTTTTCTATATTGTGGCTAGATAAATAATTCAGCTTATTTATATACAATAAATCCTTTATTTTCTTCTCAAGCCTTTTAGATTCATCAGTTATGACATTTAGGGATAATTCTAAGTTGCCCATTGGATAGATGCCATCCTTAATAGCCTCTGCATAGGACTGGATTACCATAACTGGTGTCTTCAATTCATGGGATACATGCTGCAGAAAAGACTGCTCTGCTTCATCTTGCCTAATAAGCTGCTTTCTCAAATATTCAATGGATGAGCCTAGCCTTCCAATTTCATCCTTCCTATCTATGATAATTGGTTCCTTCCATTGATTATTGGCTAACTTTTCCACTTTTCTTTCTAAATCTACTAGGGGCTTAGACAAGTATTTTGATAACAATATGGCAGGCAACCAACTGAATAAAAGCACAATAATAACAACTGAAATAAGCTTTTTAAATAAGGTCTTAACCAAATCTTCCCTATAGGAATCCCCCATATAGGAAACAAAAAAAGCATCATATCCTAAGGCTTTACCCTTTGAGATGATATAGAATACATTTTCATCGTTGATTTTACCGCTGTATTCTTGACTGACTGCTTTTTGGGCCAGGGCTTGATTTTTTACCTTTTCCAAGAAGTCCATAGTAATTGATGTATTCAAAATTACCTTATTATTATCATAAATGATGATATGGCGGACAGTTCGAATATTGTTTAAGATTTCCTCATCTGTGCCGAAGAAATTAGGCCCTATATAGTCCCTATATACATTACCTTCAAATTGATTAAAGACTAGGTCCTGGGCAGCCCTAATAGTTTCATAAATCTCCTCAGTGAAAAAACTTCTTAAAGCACTGGGAAGTATGAAGGCTAATAATATGGAAATGCTTAAGGTAATAATGGCTATTACAATCCAAATCTGAATTGATAAGGGATAGTTTTTCATCTTTTATTCACCCTGTAACCGTAACCATAGATGGTTTCAATATCTAACTTAGGAACCTTCTTTCTAAGTCTCCTTACTAAGTCGTCTACCACCCTATCGGAACCGAAATAATCACTGCCCCATATATGGTTTAAAATCTGTTCCCTAGATAGGGCAATATTGGGATTTTTAGCAAAATACAATAATAATTCATATTCCTTAGAAGTAAGGTCTATAGTTTCATCTTCTAATTTTACAATCCTACTACTTTCATTGATAGTATAGGGAGGAAGATTATATATGGTATAGGGTTTTTTGTGGTAGAACCTTTCTAAAAGATTTCTAGCCCTAATTACCAGTTCCCTAGGCAAAAAGGGTTTAGCCAAATAATCATCGCTTCCCAATTCTAAACCTAATACCCTATCAATATCTGCATCCCTAGCTGATATAAATATGACTGGTATATGGGGACTTGCGTCCTTAATTTCCTTGATAAGCTGGTATCCATCGATATCTGGAAGCATAATGTCTAAAATCCATAAATCTGGGGGATTAGAGATGTTTTTCATAGCATCTTCCCCATTAAAAAAGGGTTGAACATGCCAGCCTTCCTTTTCTAAATATGATGAAAGTACTAGGTTTAGATTTTTGTCATCTTCAACTAAATATATTCTATAGGTCATATAATCACCTCTCTATACTATTTCCCTTTTTATATATTATATCAAAGATGAAAACTTAGCTTTAATATAAAAGGAAAATATTGAAATTTTATAAAAAAATCCTAAGTTTTCTAAAAAGATTAAGATTGATAAATGTTATACTTAAGAAAATGATAATCATTAAATAAATCACACAGAAATAACATAATTTCACCATATTTTTTTTTATAATAGGAGGGTAAAATACAAGTAACAGATATTTACTAGTCATTACTAACTATTGGTCATAATTATCAATACAAGAAAGGGAGGTATACTATGGACGAAAAGAGAAATTTCGATGAATTTATAGAAGAAGAAAAGAACCCTGATGATTATTTGGTGGAAGAAAACCATAATCAGGAAGTATTTAGGTCTGAAATAGAAAATGAAGAATATAAAATTCCTCAAGACATTATTATATCTAGAGAAAAGGATGATGTGGAGGAAAATAAAGTAAAGAAAAAAAGGAAGAGGTCCTTTAGAGGTAGCCTAATATCTTATATAGCCCTTGCACTAGTTTCTTCCATAATAGGGGGGGTAGCCTCCATCTATATTGCACCAATCCTATATGGAAAGGTACTACCAAATCCAAACAATACCCAATATGTGTCATCTACTCCCATTAATATAGTTACCAATGATGATATAAATACAGTATCAGCTGTGGCGAAAAAGGCCATGAGCTCAGTAGTAGGTATAACTACTGTGGAAGTACAACAATTGCCATTTCCATTTTTTTCATCCCAGGAGGTAGAAGGGGTAGGTTCAGGAGTTATAGTAGATTCCAATGGATATATTTTAACTAATTCTCATGTAGTAGCCGATGGAAAAGCAAAGTCAGTCCATGTATTGTTTGAAAATGGAGAAAAAAAACCTGGTACAGTTTTGTGGAACGATAGCCTTTTGGATTTAGCCATAGTTAAAGTAGATGCAACAAACCTACCTGTAGCTGACTTAGGGGATTCAGACAAACTGGAAGTAGGGGAAATCGTTGTAGCTATTGGAAATCCCTTAGGCTTAGAGTTTCAAAGAACTGTAACCTCAGGTATAATATCTGGCCTTCACAGGTCAATTAGGGTAAGCAACAACAATGTAATAGAAGACTTGATACAAACAGATGCTTCCATCAATCCTGGCAATAGTGGTGGCCCCCTTTTAAATAGTAAGGGAGAGGTAATAGGTATCAATACTGCAAAGATAAAATCAGCAGAAGGTTTAGGATTCTCCATTCCAATTAATCAAGCCAAGGCCATAGTAGAGGAAGTAATAGAACATGGTAAATTCCAAACTGTTGTCTTGGGCATAACTGGTGCCTCCGTTGAAGATTATCAAAGAACCTTTGGGGTAAAACTACCAGTGGAAAAAGGAGTAGTACTCCTTCAAGTCCATGAAGACACTCCTGCCTATGAGTCAGGACTATTAATAGGGGATATAATCACAAAGATAGATGATACTTCCATAGAAAATATGAATCAATTGAAAAAAGCCTTATATAAATATAAGCAAGGAGATAAGGCTAAATTGACAATCAACAGAACAAATACAGTTCTTGAAATAGAGGTAGTCTTTAAAGAATTAAAGTAAGTAAAAGTATAAAAAAGCCTATGGGTTTATGCCATAGGCTTTTTCTATTAATAGGGGACTCCTATAAGCTAGGATTTTAAAGTCATGCTAATTTAGTTTTGTGTATATTTATGGAAATTGATTGTAAGAATAATATAAGTGGTATAATTAGATAAGGGAACCCTTACTTGTACCCTTGGTATAGCATAAATTTTTAAAGTAAAACCTATACACTAAAATGAGGATTTAATTTGAATAAACAGGATTTGTTAAATTATGTAGACAAGATAAAGGATGAGTTAATAGACGTATCCACCCAGATATGGAATCAGGCTGAAATCTCTGGTGAGGAAAAAGAGTCAGCAAATTTAATGAGGAAGGTACTGAAAGACCATGGATTTACCATTAAAGAAATAGAGGGT
>JAAYHU010000021.1 GCA_012735245.1 Tissierellia bacterium | reverse complement strand
CAACTTGAAGCTGAAATAGAAAAGTACAATAAGCTCAATGAAGAAGCCATGGAAACTCAATACAAAAATATGTTAAAAATCAATGAACTAGAGGAAATCATTAGAAACCTAAGAATAGAAAATCAAAAATACCAGCAACAATATGAGAAGATCTTAAATGAAAAATCTGAATTGATGAAGATCATAAATGATTTTACAGAAAAAATGTCTATCTCCTTTTCTCCCAAAATAGGACCTGCAGATGAATCTAATTCAAAATAGGAGTTTTTCTTAAGTTTAAGGGGGCTAAGTATGTCTAATTATTATGTAAAGATACTTGAGTTGATAGGAATAGAGAATAGAAATGATATTGGTATTTAGTTACCTAAGCCATCTCTATTTAAATAAAATTTATTTCAATGAGGGAGTTCTGGCAGAATCTATACAATTTAATACTAGTAGCCAAGAGGAATTACAACTTGAATCCATTACCTATTACAATACTGACCCCAATGTAGAAGAGGATTTTTATGAAGATGAGGAATTGATAGAAGAAGTTTCCAATGAAAGCCTTTCAAGTGAAAATAATGATCTCCCCTTTGTAGAACTTGAGGATAGGGTTTCATACGGTCTGCCTAAGGGAAAGGTTGCCCTTACCTTTGACGATGGTCCCTCTCAATACACTAAGGAAATTATTGATATATTAAGGGAATATAACGTTGGGGCTACCTTTTTCTTAGTTGGATACAATGTGAACAAATATCCAGATTATGTTAACTATATCTATTCAAATGGCTATTCCATTGGCTCTCACTCTATAAATCACTTTAACATGAAAAAACTATCCTATGATAAACAGAAAAAAGAACTTATTGACTCTATTGAAATGTTGAAAGAAATAGTTCATGAAGACATTACCCTCTTTAGGCCCCCTTATGGTTCTTATAATGAACAACTAGTAAATCTAGCAGCTGATTATGAATACAAAATCGTCCTATGGAATAATGATCCGGAGGATTGGAAAACTAGAAACCCAAATAAAATATTTGAGTCCATAAAGAACTCAAATACCTCTGGTGCCATTATACTTTTACATGAATCTCAAGCAGTAGTAGATTCTTTGCCTAAGATAATCGAATATTTACAGGAACAAGATTTAGAAATAGTTAATTTAAAATAGATATTATCCTATAATCCCCATATGGAATCGGTATTTTTATACTATTTACGCAAAATCTTTTCCATGGCTTTGCCCTTTGCTAGCTCATCTATCAACTTATCCAAATACCTAATTTCCCTCATGGTTGCTTCCTCTATATCTTCCACTCTAAGGCCACAGACCACGCCCTTAATTAAGGATCTGGCTGGATTCAGTTGGGGAGCTTCTGCAAAGAAGGTCTCAAAGTCTACCTGCCTTTCCAGCTGAGCTTCCAACTCTTCTTGGCTATATCCTGTCAGCCAACAAATTATTTCATCTACTTCTTCTTTTGTACGCCCTTTTTTCTCTGCCTTGGCAACATAATGAGGATATACTTTTGCAAAACTCATAGTGTAAATCTTAGGTTTAGTCATGATTTTACTCCCCTCTTAAAATTTCCTTTTTTATTGTTAAAACAGTTTAAATGTAAAAACAAAAAATTACCATACTTCATCTAGCTTATCAGAATAAAATTCTATTGCCTTTTTATATTTTTTTATACCCTGGTCTAAGGACGTTTCCACGATGATATTCAGTAAAATTTCCATTGCCTTAGAATGTTCTTTTAAGTTGTACAAGGTCATTGCATAGAAGACTTCCATGGCTTTATCCTGTAGGAACTTAGATAACCCCTCTTCTAAGACCTCTTTAGATTCTTTATATTGGCCTAATGTCCTATAAGTACTTCCTAAACCTAGGTAAGCATTTCTCAATTCTTCATCGGGCAATCCTATGGAAATTGCCTTTTTATAGTACTGTACTGCATTTCTCTCTAGGCCTAAGGCATCGAAACTCCACGCACACTGAAAATTAATTATTGGGTCATTGGGATATTTGTTTACCAAATGAACTAAAAGCTGGTTTGATTCTTTTAATTTTCCTTCTTTCCTTAGTTCAATTGCTTTTTCTAATTCCTTCATAAGATCTCCTCATTAGGATTCCATAATGATCACTTAGAATACTACTTACCCTATAATTTCTGCTGGCAAAGTTTATTTATTAGGCAAATATGATTGAATTTAAATAAAATAATAGTATCTAATCATTCTGTTTCTCCTTGTATTATATCATTTTTTTCTGTAGTTTTTACCGGAACCCCATAGTATGACCCCATGCTTATACTAGCAAAATATTTAGTTACATGCTAGAAACTGTAGGTTGCAGATATATAAGCTATTTAAATTTATCGACAATCTTTCCCTCCATCTTGAATATTTTTCATCTTCCTATCCCAATCAACAAGTCTTTTAAGAGAGGATTCTCAACCCTAAAACCCCTTGACCTCTCCAACTTTGATTCTGTTAAGGATGATGATGTGGACTGCCTAAGAAGATATTTACTTGAAAAAAACAAGGCACATGTGGGATAAACCCTTATGTGCCTTAGCAATCGAACCTAAAAATCATGGAGTGTACTGTGGCTTTATTAAACTGGCCTTAACACTGGCCTTGTGCAATAGCGCTTAAGTCGGGCTTGACCACCCTCAGGGCATCAAATTCTCCCTCGAAGTCAACTCCCTCTACTTTCATAATATATTCATGGACACCTGAGGTTGGCTTATCACAGAAGGTCACTGTAAATGGCTGGCTCATTTCTACCTCTAATTCATCGATTTTATTCTCAACATCAATTTCATATAAATATCTCCAGCTTTGAACTACTTCTTTTTCTCCATTACTGACCCTTATTAGTTTAAATAATAGGTCAACTTCTACTTCATGTTCAGCTCCTCTTTCATCTTCTGCTTCAAATACAATAAGACTTGAAAATTCTATTTTGACAACAGGTTTTTTTAGGCAGCTAAGATCTATTCTCAAGCGGTCTAAAACAAATGCTTATCCTGGTTTAACTTTTCCGTCGTCAATTTCAAAAAATGCATCTGAGGGCCTAAGGCCACATTCTAAAATTATATCCTTATGCTTATGATATCTATCTTTGTTACTTGAACCTTTGTCTTTAAGATTAACTTCTATACCATCGTTATATTCAGAATCAAACATATTTCCAAAATTCATAAAACGCCTCCTTAACTATAATATTGAGAATTTTTTTCTCAATATTATAATATGAGGCTTATCCAAATAATGTTAATAAAACTTGTACAAGTCTGCTGCAACAATCTTTTATTTATGATACGGTTCACCGTATCGACTCTACTTGCAAAACTTATTTACCGATAGATATATCTCTTTAAATTAAGGTAAAATAAAAAGCTTGGTGTCTTCATATTATACCAAGCTTTTTATTAACTGTGGTCAATTATCCAATTTAATAAATCCTTATAACTTACTGAGCTATCTGCTACACCTAATCCAAGCTCAACCAATTCTTCATCTGTACATATAATCTCAATACCATTCATTTCAAGGAAAACCAGCATCGCTAAAATCCCTATTCTCTTATTCCCATCAGCAAAGGGATGATTATTAATAAGTGAAAAACCTAGCCTTGCTGCTTTAGCTTGAATAGTCTTATAAATATCTTCTCCATCGAAACTTTGAAATGGTAAATTCAAAGCAGAATCTAATAATCCTTCATCTCTAATCCCATCACTTCCACCTGTTTCTTGAATAAGAAGGCTATGCATTTTTAATATTTGAGTTTTAGTTTATCTTTTCATTTGGCTAATTCCTCAAATGCCTTCATATGTTTAGATAATACTCTTTTAGCTACTTCTTCTACTTCTTCATCGCCTATTGTTTCTTCATTCTCCAATTGGCTATATTCTATTAATACATAACGAGGTACATTATTTTTTAAAATAACTGCAGCTCCATTTTCATCTACTAATCTGGCTACTTTAGAAAAATTTTGATTAGCTTCTGAAATAGATACTAAATTATTTATATTAATTTTCATAAAATCTTCACCTTCCTTTTACTTATATTATATTCTTCTTTAGGATATATTCAACCTAAGTTAATTGTAAATAGATAAGAACCTTTTATATTATGGTATTCCAAAACATAAATAAAATTAAGAAAAAATAACAGGAGAATCTCCTGTTATTTATCTCCTGTTATTTTATTAGTTCATTAATTTTATTCTTTACCTCATTCATAATATCATCATTAACTTCGCCAAATTTCTTAATAACAATATTTTGGGCTAAAGTATAAATTTTATCTACCCTTATACATGAATCCACTTTTAAATTTCCTTCCAACAAATCACTATTAGTAATAAATATGCTATAGTCCTTTGATGTAATATTCGAAGTAATAGCAGTCACTATTATATCATCTGTTTTAGAATTAT
>JAAYHU010000155.1 GCA_012735245.1 Tissierellia bacterium | reverse complement strand
TAAATATAAAATCTGTAATATTTTTGCTTAAATATCCTTAAAAATCTCCTCTAAATAGCTTTCATATATGGAATAATCTTTTTCCCCAAATAGTACAAAGACTACTTTCTTAGGAAATTTCTCTTCTTCTATAAAGTCTAATACTGCTTTCACTGCCACCTTCACCGCTTTTTCCTTAGGATAACCATAAGCCCCTGTTGAAATTGAAGGGAAAGCTATACTTTCTAAGTTATACTCCTTAGCTAATTTTAAAGAGTTATAATAAGCATTGTATAATAATTCTTTTTCTCCTGAATTACCATCCTTGTAGATTGGTCCAACAGCATGGATTACATATTTACACGGAAGATTCCCACCAACAGTAATTCTCGCTTCTCCTGTTGGACAACCACCAATTTTTTTACATTGTTCTAAGATTACCTTGCCCCCTGCCCTGTGGATTGCCCCATCTACACCTCCACCACCTAGCAAAGTATTGTTGGCGGCATTTACAATGGCATCCACCTCTACCTTAGTAATATCACCCTGTAAAATATTGATTTCAGTATCATGGTATCTGTACATAAAATCACCCCTTATTAATACAATACTTTTTCCATACTTACCCATATATCCTCTGTTTCAAATCCCCTTCTCCATGAGGCAATGCCAGCTAAATCATATTTGTGGACTAAGGAAGCCTTTGCCTCTAAGGAATTGGAGTCTTCAAGCCAGATTTTATAGATTGTATTATCCTTTTCCAACTGTCCATAGTACTGTAGACTAATTTCATCCCATATAAGATTAATATTATTATCTCTAATGAATTTATTGGCCCTCTCCATAGATAGGGCTTGGGATGAAAGTTCTCCATCCTTTTCAATCCACAATCTTGTGTAAAATGGAACCCCTAATACTAGCTTATCGTTTGGTATATATTTAAGAACTCCTAAAATACTATTTTCGACCCAAGTATATTCTGCAACGGAACCAGCCACTGGACTATTAGCCCAATGCTGGTCATAGGCCATCAACATCATATAGTCCACCGTTTTTGACAATCTTTCCCTATCATAGCATAAGGACCAGTTCTCTGATGTTGATAGGGCCGTTACATCCATGGATACCACCATGCCTGCTTCCTTAAAAACAGGATATAATTCCCTAACAAATTGGGTTAAATAGTCTCTAGTCTTTAAATGAACATTTTCAAAATCTATATTTATACCCTGAAATCCATAGTCCAGATATATATTTAAAATATCATTTATTAACTTCTCCCTCATACTGCTTTTGCTTAGCAATTCGTGGGTTAAATCAGGATCAAAACTATTATCAATTAAAGGCCAAACTTCATATCCATATTCAAAGTATTTATTGGCGTAATCCTTGTTTCCCTTATCAATAATATCTCCCTCCTTATTTGTAATTGAAAACCAAGTTGGAGATATTACGTTGACTCCGGGGATAAGTCCTATATTATTAGGGTTTTTTACTTTACTATAGGTGTAATCCCAGGTAAGATTTATTATTTTTTTGTCTTTATTTACTGCATCATTATTCTTTTTTATCTTAAACAATTCTTCATCATAGATTTTTTTTATGAATTTTTTCTCTATGAAGCCTGGCACCCCGTCTAAGGTTCTAACCTTATACCAGAATTCATATTCAGCATAAATATTTACTATTGAACCTAAAGGTAGATCATCATAAACTATTGGAGCCTTAATGCTTAAATCAGTTCTAAGGACAGCACCATCTAGGATAACTTCACCTTTTAAATAGTAATAATCATTAAAGTCTAATACTACAGCCTTTGTATTTTCAAAATAATTAATGTCTATATTATAATTTCCCAACAAAATATCCATTGGAATATATACTTTGTCATTAAATTCTATAACTAGGTTGTCTATTAAAAATTCTTTACTATTAACACTTGCCACTTGATTATCAATTTTGTATCTAAATACCTTTTCTTCATTTGTCATAATTAAAGTTTTCTCCTCTTCATCATAAAAAATATCTTCATCTATATAATGTTTTACTACAGGGAGGGAAAAGTATAATATATTTTCTTTAAAGATTACTGCATCTATACTGTCTACCAGCTCATCTTCAACTATTAAATATAGTTCATCATAAAATCTTATTACTTCTGTATTTGGACTATACTTGATTTTATAATAGTAGAGTCCACCAACACCAAAGATAACAGCAAATACTATAATAAGTATAAGTATCCTCTTAAACATAACGTCCCCCTATTTATCTATTATAATTGCTTTTCTTTATTATAATAGATAAATAGGGATTGTACAAATATAATGTTCTGGAAAATCAAAGTAAAAATATATTTTGTTCCCTACATGCTGAAATTATTTCTGGAGTCCATACTGAAGCCTGAACCTCGCCTATATGCCTTTTTTCTAGGAAAAACATACATATTCTCGATTGTCCAATTCCCCCGCCAACTGTATAAGGCAATTCTCCTCTTAACATTTGCTTATGGTATTCTAATTTTTTTCTATCTTCAGCATTTGCAATTTTCAGCTGTTGTTCTAAGGACTTTTCATCTACCCTAATACCCATGCTAGATAACTCAAAGGCAGAATTAATAATTGGATTCCAAAAGATTATATCTCCATTTAAGTTCCAATCATCATAATCAGGTGCCCTGGGACTATGTGGCTTGCCTGAAGCTAAGGGATAACCTATTTTAGATATAAAAACTGCACCATATTCTTTGGCAATCCTATCTTCCCTTTCTTCCGGACTTAGTTCTGGATATAAATCTTCTAATTCCTGACTTGTGATAAACTTTATTTTATCAGGTAACTTCTTTTGGAAGGTATTGGGATATAGTTCATCTACATACTTTTCAGTATCTTTAAAAACTTCATAAATGTCTTCCACAATCTTAATTAGATACTCATAGGTCCTGTCTTCCTTATTAATTATTTTTTCCCAATCCCATTGGTCCACATAGATGGAATGGGTGCAATCTAATGTCTCATCTGGCCTAATAGCATCCATATCTGCATAAATACCTTCTCCTACCTCAAACCCATACCATTTTAATGCAAATCTCTTCCATTTTGCCAAAGATTGAACTATTTCAATTTTTTCATTGTACTTTCTCATTTCGAAGGTAACAGGTTTCTCAACACCTGAAAGATTGTCATTTAAACCGCTTTCCGGCCTAACAAATAGTGGGGCAGAAACCCTTACTAAATTTAGTTTTTCTCCCAAACTTCTTTCAAAATAATCCTTAATAGATTTTATTGCGATTTGAGTCTCCTTTACAGTTAATTTGGTCATTTTATCTCCTCCTACTTATAATTAAAAAAACCTTTCGTCCATTTTAAGGACGAAAGGTTAACTTCCGCGGTGCCACCTTACTTAGCATAAGCTCACTCAAAAGTACGGATTGTATTGGATTAATACAATCGATACCCTATAGACTATAACGGGCTATACCCGTCTAAGCCTACTCTCCTAAGATTTCCTAGGATTTCGGTTAGATGCTCAAGAATGTTCTTCATTTATTAACTAGTATCGGACTCTCACCAACGCCGACTCTCTGTGACATCGTTAATAAACTACTCTTTCTATCATCGCATAATATTAAATTATCAATAGTATAAAACATTAATGGGTTAAAGTCAAGGGTTTTAAATTTATTTTTTTATAATCAAAAATGCTTTTAGAATACTCTAAAAGCATTTTATTGGCGTACCCTGGAGGATTCGAACCCCCGGCCTTCTGATCCGTAGTCAGACGCTCTATCCAACTGAGCTAAGGGTACTAATATATTTATTGGTCATTTAGGATATAAGAGCGGGTGAAGGGAATCGAACCCTCGCAACCAGCTTGGAAGGCTGGGGCTCTACCACTGAGCTACACCCGCAAAATAAAATAGTGTAGATAGAAAAATAAAGTACCCAAAAGGGGGGTACTTTAAGATACTATTCCCTTACGGGCATTATATAGAGCGGAAGACGGGATTCGAACCCGCGCCCCTCGCCTTGGCAAGGCGATGCTCTACCACTGAGCCACTTCCGCATATCCTTCTTTAATGGAGGAGGCTGGATTCGAACCAGCGAAAGCATCAGCTAACGGATTTACAGTCCGTCCCCTTTAGCCTCTTGGGTACTCCTCCCTATTTGCCTTGAGTCCAAAAGGGACTACTATGGAGAAAGTGAAATTATGGAGCTGGCGAGAGGACTTGAACCCCCAACCTACTGATTACAAGTCAGTTGCTCTACCGATTGAGCTACGCCAGCTTATTTGGCGACCCGGAAGGGACTCGAACCCTCGACCTCCAGCGTGACAGGCTGGCATTCTAACCATCTGAACTACCGGGCCGTATATTGGTGGGCACAACAGGACTTGAACCTGTGACCCCCTGCTTGTAAGGCAGGTGCTCTCCCAACTGAGCTATGCGCCCATTATGACCCTACCGGGATTCGAACCCGGGTTACCGCCGTGAAAGGGCGGTGTCTTAACCACTTGACCATAGGGCCGTAATTTTAATTGCGGGAGCCGGATTTGAACCGACGACCTCCGGGTTATGAGCCCGACGAGCTACCAGACTGCTCCATCCCGCGCCATCTCTTTTGATGCCGGAGACCGGATTCGAACCGGTACGATCTTAGAGGGATCGCAGGATTTTAAGTCCTGTGCGTCTGCC
>JAAYHU010000154.1 GCA_012735245.1 Tissierellia bacterium | reverse complement strand
CTTACTGCCCCATTTCCTCCGTCATACTTGGATACAAAGTCTGCTATATTTATTATTGCCTTAGCTGCATCTCTTGGGCATCCTTTTAGTCCACATAATTTCATGGCAGTATATTCATTTTCATCATCGCCTATATAGGCAATATTAGTAAATTTCAAATTGTATTTGTCTAATAAATCATATAAAACTTTAACCTTATTGGATACTCCCTGATATAGTTCAGAAATTTTCAGCTCTTCCGCCCTTTTATTCAATATGGAAGATTCTCTGCCAGTTATGATTACAGGGATAATGCCAAATTTTGGCAGCTGCTTTATCCTTAAACCGTCTTTTGCATTGAAGGCTTTGAAAACTTCTCCATCTTTTCCCATATATATCTTTCCATCTGTAAGTGTACCATCTACATCCATTACAACCATTTTTATCTCCTTCTTGTCCATTGCAACACTCCTAATAAGATTTAATAGAGTATATCATAAAGTGGAACATCTTTGTAGTTGACCAGTTGTAAAGTTTATACAAGCCTTAGGTACTTATCCCTTAGATTCCATAAGTATATTCTCATAATTTATTATGCCTAAGGGACTTAGCCTTGCCCCTACAATACCCTTCCTTGTAACTATGGCAGTCTTGGGATGAAAGACAGGGGCCCATGGACAATCTTCTATGATGATATTTTGTATTTTCTTATATATTTCAACCTTTTTATTGGGATTTATTATTTCTTTTGCCTCATCCATTAATTCAATAACCCTTGGATTATTGTATCTAGTAAAGTTGGTCTGGTTGTCGTAGTTAAATATAGGTTGTAGGAAATTATCTGGGTCTCCTGTATCTGCTATCCATCTGCCTATGAATATGTGGCATCTGGCAATATTTTCAGGCCTCAGATAGTCCCTTGGAGGAATTTTTGTAATCTCTAAATCTAGGCCTAATTTCTGCAAATCCTCTATTACATACTGGCTTAGTCTGTAGAATAGGGCATTTTCAGGTTCATCCCTTATGATAACCTTAACTTTCTGGCCATTTAACAAGCCTTCCCTATTTAAAATCTCCTTGGCCATGGTAGGATTATAGACATAGCCAGGAAGGTGGCTGTTATCTATAATCTTTGGAGGAATTGGCCCTTTGGCTTCTTCACCTAAGTCTCCTAAAATATTATCTATTATCCTCCTTCTATCAATGCCTATACTTATTGCCCTTCTAGCCTCCCTGCTCCTTGCCAATATGGAATTGCTTTCTAAGTTAAAGCCTACATAATAAGTTCCTAAAACATCTCCAAGGCCAATGTTTACATCTGGCAATATCTTTATCCTATCAAGGTCTTCCTTGCCATTTACGGTAATTAAGTCATATTTACCCTCAGCTATACCCTCTACCAAGTCATCATGCCTATAATTGACTATGATTTTGTCAATGAAGGGTTCACCACCATAATAATCTTTAAAGGCCCTTAGTACACAGGATTCATCAGTTACTTCTTCAAGTATATAAGGGCCGCAGCCTGTTAGTTTGCCCTTTTCAACATCTTCCTTAGCTAGTATTGCTGTAGTAAACTGGCCTAGATTTAACAAGAATCCACTATAGGGACTAACTAGCCTAATGGATAGCCTGTACCTATCTAAGACTTTTACGCCACTTATTTCATTGGTCCTCCCATTTATATAATCCTCTGCTCCCTCAATATGGTCTAAGAACCAAGTATTAGGCGAACCAAGACTTGGAGAAGTCATCCTTTCGTAGGAATATTTTACATCTTCAGCAGTTATCTCCCTACCATTGTGGAACTTTGCTCCCTTTCTCAATGTAAATATCCAAGTTAGTCCATCTTCTTCCACATGCCAGTTTTTAGCCAGACCTGGAGATACTTCTCCAGTAGAGCCTACATACAGGAGGGCACCATAAATATTCATTAGGATTTGTGCACTATCCTGGTCATTGGCCAAGTGAGGGTCAAATTCTAAGGGTTTATTATTTATGGAAATATTCAAGACAGTATCTTCTTCCTTATCATCTACTATGGCCTCTAGTAGTTTGTTGGAAATAGCCATTAAATCCTTAGAGGCTAAGGACAATGTATCTAGTGAGGTTCTAGCATATTGAGTATTTAAGGCTGCAATATCTACCAAGGAAATGACCTTATTGGAATTTTCAGTCATATCCTGGGTACAGCTGATTACATATTCTAAGCTTTCAGTTTGTTTTGCTATGGCAGTATTTATCTCCTCTGAAACCTTTGTGGTTGCATTTACAGCCCTTATTATATCGTCAAAAACGGATTTTGTTTCTTCGGCAATACTGGTTCCCTCTTGGATTTTCTCCATACTATTATTCATGGCAGCTATGGTATTTGAGACCTCATCATTAATCTCTTTGATGACTTTTGCTATTTCGTTGGCAGATTTAGCACTGCTGTCTGCCAGCTTTTTAACTTCTTCAGCCACAACTGCAAACCCTCTGCCTACTTCACCTGCCCTAGCAGCCTCTATTGAGGCATTGAGGGCTAAAAGGTTAGTATTATATGCTATTCCATTTATGACCTTTATTATTTCATCTATTTGTTTTGCCTTTTTACTTAAGTTGTCAACTACTTCTCTAGCATATACCATGGACTTTTCTATTTGCTTCATTGCATTAATGGAATTGTTAACTGCGTCATTACCAGTGCTGGCTATATTTAATGTATCAGCAGCTATTTGTTTTGAACTTTCTGTATTGGCATATACTTCTTCTGCCAAGGCTGAATAGCTGCCAATTTCATTGATTACCTTGTTTATTGAATCCATTTGTACTTCTACATGATCTGCCAAATCATATGTAATCTTAATTAGGTTGTCTGTAGCAAAGGCTGTCTCCTCTATTTTTTTGGAAAGTCTTTCTACTATGTGTTGTTGGTTTTTCTTTAATATCCCCAAATTTACTTGGCCTTTTTCTTCTACCAGATTCATTGCCCCCTCTGTTTTGGGAACATATTCTTTTTTTCTGTCTTTAAAAATCTTAAACATTCCCCTTCCCACCTTTATGCAAATAAACTTTATCTAATTAAATTAATAATATTATATAATATAAATTTAAATTGTCCATGTTTTTTTGAAAATTTATAACAGAGTTAAATTTTTAAGTATCTAGTTTTACACATCCAAAGCCTTGGCTGTTTTTACTTCCAAAGCCTGCATCTAAGCCTAGCTGCAACAGCCCCTTATCTCCTCTAATTAAGAATTTGCCGTCAGCACACTTTATTATAAAGTCTTTGTAATAGGTAAGAATTTGCCTGGGCTTGTCCAAGGGAACAATTTCTATGCCCTTATCAAGGCTTAAATCGGTATTGTAAAATGCATTATATTTTTTTACCAGGTTTTCACTTACAATCCTATTGAAATCCCTTTCCTGAGGCATGAAATAATAAGTAAATTTACTTTTATCCGTCTTATACAGGGTGCTATAGGCAACTATTCCAGATAAAGTCTCTACTATTATTTCATCATCCTCAACTGCACTATTTAAAATTTGTATTTCTTCAACCTTTAAATTGTTTTGCCCAAGGAATAGGTCTTCATTTTGAAGCATTGAATTTGCTATGGATTTACAGAAATCATCCAAGGGAGATGAAACAATTAATTCAATCCTCTTCCCAAAATTAAACTTTCCATTTTCATTTCTGGCCCTATTAAGTATCCTAGAAAAGGTAAATAGCTTAAATACCCTGCCATAGCTTATATACCCCTTATCATGTAAAAATTGGGCCAAGTCTTTGTCTATATTATTATAAATAAATGCCTGTATAATGTGGTTATAGTGGACAGGCAACATGATATTTTCATTACTTGTAAACCCTATCTTAATCTGCATAATATACCCCCAATTTAACTTTTAAAAATACTCTCTAAATATAACATGTTCAAATACACGGGTTATTTCTATTTTCCCATCTTGTCCCTTGATTTCCTTTGCCCTCCTACTGGTAGTTGAATATACTGCCTTTAACCCTTTCGCCCTGCAGAAATTAACAAGATCATAGGTTGCTCCATAGTCTCCTTGAACTAAGACATAGTCTCCCTTAGTAGCCACTTCTTCAAGCCAATTCTTTATTTCCTTAGTAATACCTGATATATCCTTTTCCTGGGGAGGGATTGAAGACCATTTTTCCTGTAAGTCTTTTGGCAAGTATATGAATTCATCTACTCCTAAGTTTATCTCAGCATCCTCTATTTGTTTTTCAGTCAGTACATGAGAAAATATAAGTACCATCTTTTTCAAAATACTTCCCCCTCAGCCTTGTTTATATAGTATATATTCTACACAAATGTCGAAAATCCTTCCATTTTTTCTATTAATATTTTCTGTGAAAATTGTCTTTTAAACTTATTGGCCAATACCTAATAAAAAAGGCTCCTAAGAGCCTTTTTAAAATTATTCTTCATATTCACCTAATTCTACATCATAGATTAGCCATTCAGCTTCCCTATTCTTTATATTTAGTGTAATAGGCCTTGTTATTTCCTCCCCTTCTACACTAGTAACTTCAACTATTTTTCCCTCTACCTTGTATTCAGTAGGGGATATTTTCTCCAAACTTAGTATATCAATTTTCTCTGGCCATGGGCTGGATAACAGCCTTCCTGGTGCCTCATCTAGATTTTCTAGCCACCTATCTATAAGTTCATCAACTACATAGTCACCATAGTTTTCCTTCATGGCCTTTTCCAAATCTTCCATGGGAGACAATAGGGGTACGTTTTTGAGTTTGCTACCAAATTCTTCAACTAGGCCAGCTATCTTCTCTTCATTTAACTTATCTACATCCACTTCCCCTTCTATTTTAATTTGGGGCTCATTTATCAGAGCATTTTCCTTATCCTTATCATTAACACCACAACCAATAAGAGAAAGGCTCATTGTAACAGCTAATCCATAGACTAAGACCTTTTTCATATTACACCTCCATAAAAGTAGAATTCCTATTTACATTATAACAAGGAATTCAATCCTTTTATTTACAATGAGGTTACATATAGTTACAATAGGGTTACAGTATCTTATTAGACTAATTGGAAAAAGTTTAATACCTTCATTTACATGAAGATTACAATATTATCCTTGGTAGTAAATGATATCCTTAATCATATCCTCTCTTATTTCCCAAATATTGGCCTGTATACCAAAAATATCCCACTCTTCAATTTCAAATACCCTAATCCAGCTGTCCATTACCCTTTTCTTCTCCAAGGGATAAAAGTTTGCATATTTCCCATCTATGAAGGAAAAGGAATCCTTCAGTCCCTTCCTTTCAAGGTCTTTCCGGTAATCCATTAAGTCCTTTTCATCCTTGGGTATGTATAGGTGGTTTAGTACATAATCCCATTTTCTACCGTCGAAGTAAATTACTTCCGATTCATCTACTTCAAGTACATAAACTACAGTATTTTCAATGGGCCTTAACATATTTTCTTCACTTATGGAACACCAAATTGGAAATTCTACTCCTTCTGGCTTCTGAACCATCTTGCTAGCCTTGTCAACAAACCACCTGTATAAGGGTATATAGTGGTATGCTATATCTTCAAACTGCTCCTCTATGTATTCCTTCTTTACTCTATATACTCCTTGGGCTTTAATCTCATCTAAGCTCCTAATATCCTGCCTAGTCCAAAGGGTTACCTTCTTACTCATACAATCACCTCACAATGTATATATATACCCAATAAATTCATTATACCATTGGTTTTTTTCATTAATAAAAGTTAATTTAAATAAACCTTGTCCTCTGTTTAATGGGGAAATTTAAGGAAATATATATAATACAGTTGATAATGATTATCATTTGCTAATACATAACCCAATTATATAAGGAGGTAATTTTATGAGATTTGAAAGTGTTAAACCCATAGGTGAAACCCATTACAGGATTTTAGATATAGATGGCAAAAT
>JAAYHU010000153.1 GCA_012735245.1 Tissierellia bacterium | reverse complement strand
TCATAGTTTTGCTCGTAGTACTTGTAGCCATTTATTTCAGTACCTACAATAGACATAATAATCATTAGCAAAATGATACTTAGGCCAACCATGGCCAATTTATTTTGCTTTAGCCTTCTCCATACATCTGGCCAGTATTTTATGCTGGGTCTCCTAATTTTATCTATATTTCCGTCTTGACGAAGGGCAGGTTCAAATAAATCTGGTGTTAGTTCTTTTATAGTATTAGGATTGTTTTTCATTATCGGCCCTCCTTTGTAAGCTTAATTCTTGGGTCTACTAACATATAAGCTATGTCTACTAGCAAGAGCATAACAATCAAGATAATAGAATAGAAGACAGTAGTACCCATGATTAAGGTATAATCTCTGTTGTTTATGGAATTAACGAAAAAGGAACCAAGTCCTGGAATTCCGAAGATTTTTTCCACAACAAAGCTACCTACTATTAAGTTGGAAACTAAGGTGCCTAGTACAGATATAATAGGCAGGATTGCATTTCTAACTGCGTGTTTTAAAATAACTGCTTCCAGTTGAATTTCTATTCCAAGATTTTGTCTCCACATTTCTTGAATTGCTTGTGCAATTTTCTTGTGGCCTTCTGAAGTATTGTATAGGATAGAGAATTGGCTAAAGTCTTCAGCCTTAAATCCAGTTTCCTCTAAGCCTTTTTGGAATAGTTCCTTTGCCTTTTCAACATTGTATTCATTTAGGTTACCTACACCATTTCTATATTCTTCACCATTTTCATCAAGCATACCGAAGGGGACAACACCTTCAGCTGGAATTTGACCACCTTGGGCAATTTTATCTACTAGGGTTTGCCTGTCGATGGACATAGCCAAGCCTTTTCTAATATTGATATTATCAAAGGGCTTGATTGTAGTGTTTAGGTTGTTGTAGCTTTCTGCACCCTTAATATAGTATAATTGATAGGCATAGTCTGAAGCCATTTCAGGGTCTAGGGCCCTTTTCCATGCAAATTCAAAGTCATGGGCTGTTACAGGTTCTCCATTTGACCATTTAATATCATCCGAAGGGTGAAGGTATAAGTTACTTGGTCATCTGCAAGGGTATAGCTTTCAGCCATACCAGGAACTACCGTACCGTCTTCTGCTTTTTTAAATAACCCTTCGAAGGTATGGTCTAGAATCCAAGATTCATGTGTACCTTGGGCCAAGGCTGGGTCCAAGGAACCAGGTTCGCTTGAGTTATTTGTTCTTAAGATTTTACTTCCACTGTCACTTGTTCCGCTGGTACATCCAGTAAATACTATGGCAGTTATTAGAAGTAAAGATATAATAGATATCAGTTTTTTCATATGTCTTTTGCCTCCTGTTTAGTTTAATAAAGTAGTAAAATGCTTTATAAATTCTAACGCATTTTATGTAAACCATCAATGGAAATTAATGAGTAAGACTTGATAAATATAGTCTGACCTGCTATTATATTTTTTTGTCTTGGGTAAATACTAGTATAAGCATTTGCACAGAAAACATTTGCATTAGATAGAGGAGATTTTATGAAGAATAGAGATGTAATGAGGAGGAATACTTTATATATAATCCATTTTGCAGTCCTATCTAGATTTTTAATATTTATCAAGGATATAATTACTGCTTCAAGATTGGGAGTCAGCTACAAAATGGATTCTTATATACTGGCTTTAAGTACTATTATGTTAGTTACCAAAATAGTAGGGGATGGAATAGTTGTAGCCCTTATTCCATTACTGCAGGAAATTCAAGGGAAGTATGGCATATATAAGAAGGTAGAATATACCAACAATTTAATAAATATTACAATTTTAATCTCCTTGGTATTATTTGTTACGGGATTTGTAGGAGCCCCTATTATAATGAGGATATTTGGGCCTGGTTTTGGAGAGTTGGAGTTGGAGAAGGCCATACTTCTATTTAGAATAGGCTTGCCTATTATGGCCCTATATTGGCTGAAATCCATAGGGGGAGGATATTTACAAGCGGAACATGCCTTTAGGGCAGGGGCCAAGGGTGGAGTTACCTATGAATTAATTCTTATCATCTATCTGCTTTTCTTTGCCAGGGATTATCAGCTAAGGGGCTTAATGGTGGCAACTATATTGGCAGTTGTATCCCAAGTCTATTTAATCTTTAGTACCATGAGGGACAGGGGATACAGGTATGAATTTAGGATTGATTTTAAGGACAGGTATATTAGCAAGGTCTTCTTATTCCTTTTGCCCATAGTACTAAGCGTAGGGGTAAACCAATTGAATAGTAGCATAGACAATGCTGTTGCTTCTACTTTACCTGTAGGAAGTATTGCAGAGCTTAACTATGCCTATGAAATTGTAAACCTATTTATAGGCTTGTTTATAGTAGCTGTAGTTACAGTGATTTTTCCTATTTTATCTGAAAGCCATTATAAAAGGGAAATTGAAGACCTAAAGGAAGGAATTCGTCATGGAGTTAAAACCCTCTTGATATATACCATACCTGTAACTATTATCCTGATGATTATGGCAGAACCAATAGTGAAGATCTTCTTCGAAAGGGGAGCCTTTGGATGGGAAGCATCCTTCTTAACTTCTCAGGCCTTAGTCTATTATGCTCTTGGCCTTCCAGCCATGGCCTTGATACCCCTTATCACAAGGACTTACTATTCTATACAGGATATGCAGACTCCTGCTATACTTAGTATTGTTTCCTTGATAGCAAATACCCTTTTAAATTTATCCCTAGCAGCCTTAATAGGGAATAAGGGCATTGCCTTGGCCACCAGCTTGGCCACCAGCTTGGCAGTTGCCATTGGATTTGTAGACTTAAATAGGAGGTTAAAGTTTTTCAGAAATGAAGGCATTAAAAGGATGGCCCTAAGGCTTATTCTTTCATCTACTGCCATGGTAATAGGCATTAGCATAGTTTATAGCCTAATATCCATATCTACTGAAAACATATTATTGTATAATCTCGTTACCGTAGGCTTATCATCCCTAGTAGGCATTTCACTGTATGCCTTAGTCTATAAATTGGTAAAAGTAAAACTGCAAACAAAATAGGCCTCATTGATATGAGGCCTGTTTTGTTTTTAGTTTTTATAAATTTCTCTTTCAGTAAAAAACTCGTCTGTAGGAAGTGCCAGGTTACCGTCTACATCCCTTATATAGGAAAGGGTACCAGTTTCTGATCTTCCAACTAACCTTATGGCATAGCCTGAGGTTATTTCCCTATTTTTAATTGTAATTACTAGAACAGACTTATCTGTAGCTTTTAAGGAAGTTGAATAATCATCTTCTTCATTTAGGATTTTATTATCTGCAAGCCTTACTATTTCCAAGTCTCTCCTATATAGGGAAGCCCCTTCTTCTTCCAAGGGTTCAGAGAAGGGAAGTTCTATCATATTTCCATATACGGTCAGGTATGTTGTCTTGTCCTTGACCCTGGGAGCTACCCTATCAAGGACTTGGATAGTTCCACCTTCAACCCCTGTGTCTATTATGGTTTTCATTGTATTATTTTGATTTATGGTTATGGTATTGTTTGGCAGGTTAGTCATATGGTCGTCATCTAAGTATATGGTAACTATGTCTGAACCATCAGCTATTACACTATTTATTGTCCTGCCTGCAATAGAGAAGTCCTTTGCACTTGCCTGAATGATGGGCATACTGAATCTAATTTTAATTAAATTTGATTCCAATAGGACTCCTTGTCTGCCAGGCCTGTCCTTATCATAGTCAACAGCCTTTGCATTTCCAGAGGAAGAGGAATCAAAATGGATGTCAATCATTACCGGGTCCGTATCATTGCCGCTTAAATCCTTTAATCCTCTAATATTTAAGGCTGTAAGGTTGCCAGCAGTCCCTATCATTATTCTTTTGCCGTCTGTATGGTATTCTGGCAGTAGAATGTTTACTGATTTTTCATCGGTACTAGGTATAAATAGGGTGTTAACTGGCAGGTATTCTTGCTTTCCACCATAGGTTATTATATAGTTTGCATGATTAGTTACTGTAGTCATATCCATGGGCTTGCTGAAATAAAGTATTATGTTGTTACCATAACCTACATAATTAATTAGTTTGGGCTTTTCTATATCCTTCATATCTATTGTAGTAGCAAAGGGTATCATTGGATTCTTTAAAGGAGTAGTGTCCCTGATTCCCTCAATAGTCAGGGTATTTAATCCAACAGGTAGTGGGGCATATAGGTTGATTCTATACTCAGAGCCTGAACCTTGGATATCCCTAATATTTACTGTCTTATTTGTATTATCTACAATTTTATAATTGGAGCGTGAAGACCCCTCCACATTTTTACTGAAGTAAACAGTTATAGTCTTGCCATCCTCAGATACTGTGTAGTAGATTACCTCTGGAGGAGTTGTGTCTATTTCAGGAACTACTTTTACACTGGAGGGCTTAATTTTATTATTTGAATAATCTACTACATTTTCTACATATATGGTGTTTTCAGCAGTGCTTAGTTTGTTAGCTGTAAAGTCTACTATTGCCTTGTTGCCCTTTATTGTAACCTTGCTAGCAGGTCTTTTTACAGAGTTTTGCTGCCTCCAGTAGAAATAATTTGCATTGGCTGAAACAGGGTCAATTTCCTCATCAAATTCTATGACTACCTGGTCTAAGGTGGCAGATGCTTTTACAATAGATGGTGGCGTAGTATCCTTTGTTATATTGATAGTTATATTTTCATCTATGATTTTATATCCTGCATAGTCCTCTAGGCCAGATACTGTAAGGATATGGGTGCCTTCTGATAGGGCATAGGATGATGAAAAATATGTCAGGGTAACAGTATCATATTCTAGATTTACGTTGCCTGGGAAATTTCTGCCATTAATTCTAAAATTAGCTGCTGTAGCATTTTTTATTGGCTCTGATAGGTATACTCTTAAGCCCTTTGTACCTAATTGTTTAACGGAAGCAACACTTGGTACTTGGTCGTCAAAGGCTAAAAATTCATAGTCCTCTATTGGGATTTCTTCTCCGGCCTTAGATTTCATTTTTCTGGCAGATAATTTATATTTCATTTGCTGGGTCATATTTCCACTTAGGACTAGGATTATCTTAGTATCATCATCTTCAAATCTTATTTCTCTAATGGGGCCTGCTGTTGTAGTATAATTGCTTATTAGCGAAGCAACAGCCCTGTCTACTGGCTGAGTAAAGGTTAAAGTAATCTCTTTAAGATTTGAAGCATTTACATCAACAAGGTCAAAGGGCAGAACATCTATTGTAAATAATTCATAATCAGTATATTTTGTTCCACTTTGGAACCTATATTGATAATTTCCTACTTGGAGATTATCAACCTTATGTGTAAACTTTCCATCTTCATCCAGTATGATGTTAAAGATTTGATCTCCAGTAGTAATGCTTGTAGATGCAGGTTTTAAGTGTAAGAATAGGCTTT
>JAAYHU010000152.1 GCA_012735245.1 Tissierellia bacterium | reverse complement strand
GAATTTCCATTATTCAATTCCTACAGAGATATTCTTTGGTAAAGGCCAAATTAAGGTGTTGGCAGATGAGATAAAGAAATACGGATCAAGAGTACTTCTAACCTATGGTGGAGGAAGTATTAAGAGGATAGGGCTATATCAAGAAGTGGTTGATATACTAAAAGATAATGATATCCCCTTCTGGGAACTATCAGGCATAGATCCTAATCCTAGAATAGACAGTGTAAGGGAAGGAATCAAAATAGTTAGGGAAAATAACATAGATTTTATACTGGCAGTTGGAGGAGGCAGCACTATTGACTGCTCCAAAGCCATAGCTGCTGGATACTACTATGATGGAGATCCATGGGACTTGCTGATTAAAAAAGCAAAGGTTGTAAATGCACTACCTTTAGGAACAATACTTACAATTGCAGCTACAGGCTCTGAAATGGATAGGGTAGCTGTTATTTCAAACCTTGAAACTAATCAAAAGCTATCCTTTGGGCATATATCCATGGCACCAAAGTTCTCCATTTTGGATCCAACCTATACATTCTCCGTTCCCAAGAACCAAACAGCTGCAGGAATTGCTGATATAATGAGCCATACCTTTGAAAACTACTTTACACTAAACGATGGAGCATATCTACAGGATAGATTTGCAGAAAGCATATTGAAGACCTGCATTAAATACGGCAAAATAGCCTTTGAAGAGCCTGACAACTATGAAGCAAGGGCTAATATCATGTGGGCATCCAGCCTTGCCATAAACGGCATATTGTCCTATGGAAAGGATACAAAGTGGAGCGTTCATGCTATGGAGCATGAGCTATCAGCATTCTATGATATTACCCATGGTGTAGGCTTAGCTATCTTAACACCTGCATGGATGGAGTATGTGCTAGATGACGAGAGGGTGGATAAGTTTGTAGAATATGGAGTTAATGTATGGAATATTGATGAGAATATGGATAAATACGAAATTGCAAAGCTAGCTATCCAAAAAACAAGAGAGTTCTTTAAATCCCTAGAGATCCCAATGTCTTTGAGAGAAGTAGGAATAAAAGAAGAAGACCTAGAAAAGATGGCCAAGGCTGCTATTGATAACTATGGCGGAAAAATAGGGAACTTCAAGCCTTTAGATTATGAAGATGTGCTAAACATATACAAAAAAGCTTATTAAGGTTTTTAGCTTATCAAAGCCGCAGGGAGTATTGCGGCTTTGATTTTTTGTTTAAGAAAAGATATTTATTATTTAAATGGGCATAAAGATGTTAAATAAAATTGCCTATTCAATACTTTAATAAAAAATGTAGGATGTGATAAAATCAATACTGTAACGGTTACTAGCCTACCTAAGAGGACTTGAAACTGTAACCGTAGAATTTATAAAAATACTAGATTACCTAAGAGGAATTTAAACAATCCTAGGTGAAAATCCCCTGATAAAGTAATGTCAGTTATTAGCCTACCTATAAGGACTGGCTACTTATTCTAAAACATAAGGATTGAGCTCTACATACCATAGAACCCAATTCTTTTTGGATTTTTGTCAATATTTGGGATGGGATTTTTATGAAGCCCACTAATGAAGAGGATTTTAGTAATGTATGAGTAACATTAGGGTAGATTTTCCACCCTAACGTTTATAGAATCTACAATCTTTAGTGCTGGTGAATAGACCAGCACTATTTTTATTTTGTGAAAGTGACATAGAGTATATAGTACACAAAAATTATGTATAAAAATTATCAATATCTAGATTGGAATAAATAGATATTTTCGATTGGAAGTTTTGGAATTATTGTTATATGATTAACTAGATGGCAGTATATTGTTAAAATATTGATAAACAGGAGGAGAATAGATGAAAAAGAGAGTTAGCTTATTAATTTCAATCCTTTTGGTATTGATCCTGTTAGTTGTTGGATGCAGTAAGGGTAGTTCTAATATAGATAATGGACAAGCTGGTGATAATGTTGAAGAAAATACCGAGTACAAGACTCAGATAACTTTTGCTGGCTCATCAACTTTGGCTCCAGTTATGTCATCAATAGCTACAGACTTTATCGAAGGGTATTCCACATGGGATAAGGTTGATTCAAGTTTCCCAGAAAAAGACATAATTATCTATGTTTCAGCAGGCGGTTCTGGAGCAGGTGTTAAGGCAGTTATAGAAGGCACTAGCGATTTTGGTATGCTAGCAAGAGATATAAAGGATGAGGAAGTAGAAAAAATTGGGGATGCAAAGATTTATAAGCTTGGTGTAGATGCGTTGACAATATCCATAAATCCAGAGAATCCTTTACATAAGGTAAAGGATAATCTAACATCAGAGGAGATAAAGAAGATATTTGCAGGAGAATATAAGTATTGGGATGAAGTAGAAAGCAGCTTACCTCATGAAGAAATAGTTGTTGTTATAAGAGACCTAGGGGGAGGAGCTCACGAAGTATTCCAAAATGCTATTATGGGAGATACACAAGTAAGAGAAGACGCTATACAAGCTCCATCCATGGGAGCATTAGTAACTAAGATAATAGAAAATAAGAATGCTATAGGATATGCATCCTTTGGTATGGTAAATCAAAATGAAGGGAAATTAATCCCACTTAAAGTTGATGGAGTTGAACCAACTAAGGAAACTATAGTAGATGGTTCATATAAAATTTCAAGGCCACTTATCGTAGTGAAGAAGGGCGAACTAAATCCTCTACAAAAAGCATTTATGGATGTAGTTATGTCAGAAAAAGGCGCTCAAATAATTGAAGAAATGGGATACGTACCAGCATTTTAAATTCAGGGGCTATTGCCCTTGAATTTTTTTGAGGTGACGAGATGAGAAAAATAAGGGAAAAGATATTTGAGATATTAATAAAAATGCTTACTTTGTTTTCAGTGCTTATTTTAGCCTTTGTAGTTATATTCATATTCAAAGAAAGCTTAACCTTTTTTAAGGAAGTTTCCCTATTGAAGTTCATTACAGGACGCAGGTGGAATCCCTTAGGGCCACCAGAGGAGTTATCCATATTGAACATAATATGGGGTACCGTATACGTATCATTAGTTGCAATAGCCATAGCCCTTCCCATAGGCATTGGAACTGCAGTAGTCCTTTCCTGCTATACCAATAGAAATGTTAAAAGGCTAATAAGGGGAATAGTGGATATACTAGCAGGAGTACCTTCTGTAATTTATGGATTTGTAGGGCTGTTGGTAGTGGTTAAATTCTTTGAAGTGAATTTATCCTTAGCTTCAGGGGAGTCCGTATTATCTGGAGGCATAGTTCTTTCAGTAATGCTTCTTCCCTTTATAGTGTCAACTTGTGATGAATCCATGGAAAAGATATACAGGGAGTATTCCCAATCATCTAGAGCCTTAGGCGTATCTAAAAGCTATATGATAAGAAATCTTTTACTTCCTGCAAGCAAGAGGAGTATCTTAGCCAGTGTAGTTTTAGCCTTGGGAAGAGGTATGGGGGAGACTATGGCAGTCATGATGGTCATTGGCAATGCTTCCATAATTCCTAGACTATTGGGAAAAGCCCAGACAATACCTTCCCTCATAGCTTTAGAAATGGGAATGGCAGAAGTAGGGAGCTTACATTATCATGCTCTAATTGCCTCAGGCTTTGTGCTTATGATAATGCTTTTGATAATAAATGGCTTGCTGTATGTGATAAAAAATAGAATGGATATTTAAATGAGTTGAGGATTGATAACATGAGAGAAAAGTTGAAAGATAGCGTATTTAAAATATGGATTGGATTGAGTACATCCTTGGTTTTTATCGTAGTAGTTTATATATTCCTATATATATTCATAAATGGAGCTGGCTCCATCAACGGGGAATTCCTATTTAGCGCTCCCAAGGGAATGCCCATTGGGTCAGAAGGGGGCATATTTCCTGCTATTGTAGGCAGTCTTTTGCTGATGGTTATAGCATGTGCCTTTGCCTCTATACTTGCTATTTCCACTGCTATATACTTAGTATTCTATTGCACCTCTGAAAAGGTTAAGAGGTTGATACACCTTATAATTCAGTGTATGTCTGGAGTTCCTTCCATAATTCTAGGCCTTTTTGGATATACCTTGCTGGTCTTGCATCTAGGCTTTGGCAGATCTTTGATTTCGGGAGGCATTACCTTAGGGGTGATGATTTTTCCTTATATCCAAGTTAGGGTTGAGAAGACATTAATAGAAGTGGACAAGGCAGTAATTACTTCTTCCTATGCTCTTGGAGTTTCAAAGGTTTATACCCTATTTAAGCTGATATTTCCAATGTGCAAGTTTGATATAGTATCTGCAATAACCTTAGCTGGAGGATTTGCGATAGGTGCTGCTGCACCTGTAATATTGACTGCAGCAGTTATATTTGCTCCTGTACCAGAGTCCATATTCTCTCCAGTTATGGCTTTGCCCTTCCATCTTTATATATTAACTGGAGAAGGCATATCCTTGGAAAAGGCTTATGGAACGGCATTAGTCCTCATGCTGATTTTGCTTGTTATAAATATTATATCAGTTATTCTTAATTTCACTAGAAAGGAGCATGAGTAGGTGAATATACTTGAAATCAATAATTTAAATGTAAGCTACGGAAGTAAACAGGTTATTAAGAACCTATCCATGAATATAGAGAAAAACAAGATCACTGCTGTAATAGGACCCTCAGGCTGTGGCAAGTCTACTTTGCTTACTACATTAAATCTTATGATAGCAGAAAATGGAGGCTCCTTTACAGGAGAGATACTCTTTAAAGGTAAGGATATACTGTCCTATGAAATAGACTATCTTAGGCGTATGATAGGGATTGTATTTCAGAAGTCAACTCCCTTTCCCTTTTCTATATATAAAAATTTGACCTATGCTCCTAAATATTACGGCATCAAGGATAAGAATAGGCTAAATGAAATAGTGGAAAACATATTGAAGAGGGTAGGACTATACGATGAAATAAATAAGAACTTAAACATGCTGGCAACTAAGCTATCTGGAGGACAGCAGCAGAGGCTGTGTATAGGAAGGGCTTTAACTGTTGAGCCAGAAATACTGCTGCTTGATGAACCCTGCTCTGCTCTCGATAGAAAGAATACTGCAAATATAGAAGAAATGCTTTTAGAGCTTTCAAAAGATTATACTATAGTCGTAGTAACCCATAATCTATCCCAAGCTAAACGAATTTCAGATTATACAGCTTTTATACTTGATGGGGAATTAATAGAGTATGATACAACAGAAAATGTATTTAACAATCCAAAGGATGACAGAACTAGAGAATATATAAAAGGGATATATGGATAAGAAGATATGGAGGTAGAATCATGCTAAGGTATGAAATATCCGGTAGAGGAGTAGTAGAAATAGAAAATCTAGTATTGGATTACAACGGCACCATAGCAGTAGATGGCAAATTAGTTGAGGGAGTAGAAGAGCTACTTGTTAAATTGAAAGAACATGTAAATATATATGTGCTGACAGCAGATACTTATGGAACTGTAAGGGAAGAGTTGAAGGATTTAAATGTGGAAGTTTTAACCTTTCCTAGTGAAAGCGCTGGCATATCTAAGAGGAAAATAGTAATGGAGTTGGGAGGACACAAAACCCTATGCATAGGCAATGGATACAATGATCTGCCTATGTTCAATGAATGTATCCTGTCCATAGCAGTAATTGAAGGAGAAGGAGCTTATGGCAAATTGATTGCCAATGCGGATATAGTAGCTAGATCCATATTAGATGCCCTAAAAACGGTGTTGAGTAAGAACAGAGTGAATGCTACCTTGAGAAGTTAATATAACCTAAACATGTTATATCCAACTTCTGCATCTATGTCTATGTTTATTTCGCTTATGGCGTTGTATATTAAGGTTTTAAGATACCCAATAGGGTTCTTTATATTAGTTGTCTTAGCGGACTTTTTGAATTTGTCTAAAGCGTGCTCTATTATCAAAGAATTGAGCTTTTTCATTTCTTCCTTGGCAATATCCTGAGGGACAAGGATGCTGCCTATTTTTATGTTATTGTGATTGTTAATATCGTTTACCAAAAGGAATATAGCCTTAGATACTGAATCCCTATAGGTTTTAGGGATGTTTTCTAAGCTGCACTGGGAGATGATCTCTTTATAATTCAATTTTTCTGCTGTAGATGGACAAACCAGTCCATCTGTCTGTTTGTCCTCACTGATTGATGGACAGCTATTCTCTTTAGATAAATCTGGGTTATTATCTGGTATAGGTGGAGTTAAATTTACCTTATACATGGGGTTAGATTGTTTCTCATCCATAGTGTTATTTTCATTATTATAATTGGAGCTATTTGACCCTTTCATAATAGAATTAAGCCTATCGTAGTCGATTGTGTACCATAAGGTTCTGTCCATTTGGTATGCATTGAACCTGTCTACTATGATGAGCTTCATATTCCTTAAATTCTTGAAGGTTCTTTTTATAGTCTCTTTAGACCAGAAGGGGAATTGCTCATTCCATTCTTCATAGGTATTGTAAGTCCAATATCTTCCCTTATGAAAATTCCTTCCCTTTTTCTTGTTTATTTCAATCCAGTAGTGAACCTGCTGGAGTACGATGGCTTCATTTAGACCAATTATAGTGGCCATATACTTATCCAACACTATTGGGTGTTTGTCGAATAGGATAGCCATAGAATATCCTCCTCATATTTACTTTTACTTAAATATATAGCGATAAAGGGGAGGTTTTTACTATATATAAATTTGTTACAGTTCCAGTAACGATCCTATTTATGCTGGACAGTAATTTTCCATCGCCCCCCAATATTGCAAAAACCCCTGGAGGTCGATGAGAAATTGCTTATGTTCTAAGAATGAGATGATTCAATGATTAAGCCCAAAATTGCCTGCAAAAGTTTAAATAAAATTGCCCATTCGACACTTTGACAAAAAATGGAGGATGTGATAAAATCAATAACGTAACGGGTTACTAGATTACCTATAAGGAATTGAAACTTTTTTCGAGCAATGCTGACGCACCAAGAAACGATGAGGTTACTAGCCTACCTAAAAGGAACTGAAATGTCATTCTCCTAAAATTAGGAACTCGACCTTTTGCTATTTATTAGACTACCTATAAGGACCAAATACTTACTTCAAAAACAAAAGGATTGAGCTCTATTTAGTAGAACTCAATCCTTTTATAGTTTATAAAGCTATTTTCCTAATCCTTTCTTACTTTACTCCAAGCTTCAAACACAATCTCATTGAACCTATCCCTATCCTTTATATGAGTAGGTATGTTTACTTTGTATCCAGTATCTGCACTGTTGTCTATTTTAAGAAAGCCTGTTTTTAAGTCCTCTACAGTGGATACTACATTTACCACATTGTCCTCAAACAGCTCTGGGTTGGTTAAGTATACTGCTGCTACTGTGTCCCAGTTGTAGAATTCCTTTGTATCATAGGAGTTAGTGAAGTATTTGAACCAATTGTAGGATTTCTCCCTTATGTACCTATAAGCCCATATGGAGTCGTTTTCCATCAGCCTTTTAAATTCCCTTTCTCCAAATTTTGCTTCCAGGCATATGTGGCCTGTTAGAACGGTGGTTTTGCAGCTAGAGCTTAATACCCCATATGTGGCTTCCGGATCTGATGAGAAGTTGAGCTCGTCCATTCTCTTGCCTTCAATTATAAGAGGTTTGGTTATTCCGCCCATCAATACTATTTCCTTTACCTTTTGAAAAAACTGCTTATCTACCTGAAAGGCTCCCAATAGGTTGGTCAAGGAGCCAGTAGCCAAAAGGGTTATTTCACCAGGGTATTTGTTTACAGCTTCCACTAAAAATTCTGCAGCTTCACTGTGTCGAGAGTGGGGAGAAGGGGCTCCTTTTTTTAAGGGTATATGGGTTATTCCTAGCTCATTGAACATATTTAAAGTATTATTATACACCTCATCAATGGTGCTGTTGCCAAAGGTGGTGGTAAGCCCTAATAGGTTTACATCATCCCTTCCTAAAAGGTACAAGAGGGCCAGCCCATCGTCAACATCTTTTCCGTACAGACCCATGGTGTTGTCGCAGTCAAATATTATTTTTTTCATATTATCCTCTTCAAATCTATAGGTAAAACTTATAATGATTTTAGCAGATAATATATTGTCCATCAACTTGTGCCGTGGTAAGTATAAATATTATCTATGCTGAAAGCCACTTCCATAGATAATATGAATTGGAATTGGATTTTTACCTTAATGTATAATGGGAATTGCATGGATTGGGAAATTAGAGAAATTGGGCAATACTGTGATAGTATTTATAATGATAAAATGAGGAGGAAGAAGTATGATCAGAAGAATAGCTGCATCTGTGATGATCCTAATTTTGACCATGGGAATTGTAGGATGCCAAAAACAGGATGGTAATCAATCCAGCGGACAAGAGCTGTTGGAAATGGATTGGGAAAGCATATTAGAAGAAGCAAAAGGTACTACTGTGACCTTCTACGGATACGGTGGAGATGAAAAGACCAACAACTGGATAGATACATATGTGGCTAAGGAGCTTAAAGAGAAGTACGACATAACCCTAAAGAGGGTAGGGATGAATATTGATGATATCCTCAACAACCTATTGAATGAGAAGAATATGAATGTAGCCAAGGGAAACATGGATATAGTCTGGATAAATGGGGAGAACTTCTTTACTGCAAAGGAGAATGACCTCTTGTTTGGTCCCTTTGTAGATAAGCTTCCCAATTTTAAGAAGTATGTGGATACTGCATCGGAGGAAGTTCAGTTTGACTTTGGATACCCAGTGGAAGGCTATGAGGCACCCTTTGGTAAGGCCCAGTTTGTGATGATATACGACAGCTCCAAGGTGGATAAGGTGCCAAGGGATCATAAGGAGCTGTTGGAGTTTGTAAAGGCCAATCCAGGAAAGTTTACATATCCTGCACCACCTGATTTTACCGGCAGCGCCTTTGTAAGGAACATCATCTGCGATATTGTAGGCTATGAGCAGTTTATGAATATGAAAGCCGATGAGGAAGTGGTAAGGAAGGCTATTCAACCAGCCATAGACTACTTCATCAGCTTAAAGCCCTATCTGTGGAATGAAGGCAAAACCTATCCAGCAGAAAGCGGTCTGTTGGACAACATGTTTGCTGATGGGGAAGTATACATGACCATGAGCTATAATCCTAATGAGGCTTCAGGAAAGATAAACACTGGAGAGTATCCTGCAACTACTAGGACTTTCGTGTTTGATAAGGGAACCATAGGAAACACCCACTTTTTAGCTATACCTTTCAATGCACCAAACAAGGCAGCAGCACTGGTGGCTATAAACTTCATATTAAGCCCTGAAGCTCAAGCTTCCAAATACGTACCGGAAGTATGGGGCGATTTGCCTGTAGTGGATTACGATAAGCTAAACGATGAAGAGAGGAGCCTATTTGATTCTGTAGAGCTGGGAGAGGCTACTATACCTCAAAATATACTTCTTGAGCATAGGATTCCAGAGATGCCAGCAGATTTAGTTCCTATAATAGAGAAGATTTGGATGGAAAATGTACCTGGAGAGAGTGATTAGAGTTGGAAAATAGATTTAAGCCTTATTTGATGATTATGCCTGTTATGATTATCATAATGGGCATATTCATCCTAGGCCTTTTTATGGGCCTTCTGCAGAGCTTAGGATATTTTAAAGCAATAGGGTTAACAGAGATTACCCTTGACTACTACAAGGAGGTCCTAAGTAGCAAGGACTTTCTTTCCTCCTTAGGCTTTAGCTTATATGTTTCCATTGTATCCTCCCTTATTGCAGTGGTGTTGGGGATAGTCCTTGCCTATTCCATCGTTCAAAGGAAGGGGAAGGGAAGATTAGCAGAGGTTATATTTAAAATCCCCATATCCGTTCCCCATATTGTGGCAGTGCTGCTTGTTTACAATATACTATCCCAAAGCGGCATACTTCCAAGGCTTTTATATGCTTTAGGACTTATAAGAGATTCATCTTCATTTCCTTCCTTGATATACGATAGGAGGGGAATAGGCATTATGATAACCTACCTGTGGAAAGAGATACCCTTTGTGGCCATGGTGGTCTATACTGTATTGGATAATATAAATGAAAGGCTGACAGAAGTTGCACTGAATTTAGGAGCCAGCAGAAGGCAGGCCTTTTTCCACGTGATTTTACCCCTTATACTGCCTTCAGCTTTTTCAGCCTTTATAATAATATTTGCCTTCTCCTTTGGGGCCTATGAGGTGCCCTTTCTATTAGGGCCTACTACCCCTAAGACTTTGCCGGTAAAGGCCTATGTGGAATATATTAACCCTAACTTTGCCAACAGGCCTTATGCTATGGTTATAAATATGATTGTCACCTTTATATGTTTAGGCTTGGTTTGGCTCTACTTTAAGGCCTTTAAGTGGATTTCCAAATATACAGGTGATTTCAATGGCTAGGAAAGGAATAGTATTCAGGATAATAACCTATGCAGCAGCATTTTTACTAGCAGTGCCTTTATTGGTCATTCTAGTCTGGAGCTTTGCCAACAACTGGCCTTGGCCTTTGGTTTTCCCTAAGGAGTTTGGGCTGAGGGGCTGGGAGTACTTTTTCAGTCCTACCAGCAATTCCATCAGCATTCTTTTGTACAGCATACTGCTGTCATTAACCGTTACCCTTATTACCCTATTGGTAACAATACCTGCATCCAGAGCCTTGGCCTTATATGAGTTTAAGGGTAAGAAGCTGGTGGAGATTTTGATACTAGCTCCCTTAATTGTATCTCCTGTGGCAGTAGCCATGGGAATTCACCAGCTGTTTATTAAGCTAAGGCTTGCTAATACCTTCTTTGGAGTGGTGCTGGTTCATTTGATTCCCTGTATTCCTTACAGCGTCAGGATACTCAAAAATATATTTGAATCGGTGGGGGACAAATTCCAGATGCAGGGGAAGGTATTGGGGGCAAGCCCTATCCAGAACTTCATATATGTGAATTTGCCCATAATATCGCCAGGCATCCTTTCAGCAGCCAGCTTGGTGTTTACAGTATCCTTCAGCCAGTACTTTTTGACCTTTCTCATTGGAGGGGGAAGGATTATCACCTATCCTATGATCATGTTTCCCTTTGTTCAGAGCGGAGATAGGATGCTGGCTTCTGTATACAGCATAGTGTTCATATTGGCGTCTTTAATCTGCTTAAGATCCATGGATAGGCTTCTTAAAAAATACTACAAAAGAGGAGATTACTTTTACCTATAGTATGAGGAGAGGTATATATGCCCCAGATAGAATTAGTGAATATAACTAAAAGCTTTGGAGACAAAATAGTCCTTAAGAATATCAACTTGCAGGTGGAAGAAGGAAAGCTCATATCCCTCCTTGGGCCTTCTGGCTGTGGTAAGACTACCACTTTAAAGATAATTGCTGGGCTGCTTACTCCCGATGAAGGAGATGTGCTCTTTGATGGCAGCTCTGTTTTGAAGGTGCCAGTGGAGAAAAGAGGAGCGGTAATAGTTTTCCAGGATTATCTCCTGTTTCCCCATCTGAGTGTATTTGAAAATGTGGAATTCGGCCTTAAGATGGCAAAGGTGGATAAGGAGAAAAGGCAAGAGAAGGTAAGGGCTATGCTAAGGCTGGTGGAGATGGAAGGCTATGAGGAAAAGTACCCACATGAGCTATCAGGAGGGCAGAAGCAGAGGGTTGCTTTGGCCAGGGCTTTAGCTGTAGAGCCCAAGGTGCTCTTACTTGATGAGCCCTTTTCCAATCTGGATACCAGACTGCGAGAATCCATGAGGGACTTCATATTGGAGATACAGAAAAAGCTTAATATAACTACCATATTGGTAACCCATGATAAGGAAGAAGCCCTTATGATGTCGGATAGGATTGCCTTGATGCTCAATGGGACCATTAAGCAGTACGGAAGCCCCATTGAGCTCTATGAAAGGCCTGTAGATGAAGAGGTGGCCAACTTCTTCGGCAGGAGAAACTATATAAAAGGTCGGATTGAAAAGGGAAGGTTCAT